>CABSNA010000138.1 GCA_902478865.1 uncultured Collinsella sp. | reverse complement strand
CGTCGTGGTTGCCGCGCTCGATGATGCGGCCGTGGTCCAGACAGATGATCGCGTCAGAGTTGCGCACGGTGGACAGGCGGTGTGCGATGACAAACGTCGTGCGGCCTTCCATGAGTTTATCCATGCCCGCCTGCACGATGGCCTCGGTGCGGGTGTCGATGGAGCTCGTTGCCTCGTCCAGAATCATTGCCGGCGGATCGGCGACGGCAGCGCGGGCTATCGAGATCAGCTGGCGCTGGCCCTGCGACAGCTGGGCGCCGTTGCCGGTGAGCATGGTGTCATAGCCGTCGGGCAGGCGGGTGATAAAGTCGTCCGCGCCGGCGAGCTTTGCTGCCGCGATGCACTCCTCGTCGGTGGCATCCAGATTGCCGTAGCGGATGTTATCCATCACGGTGCCGGTGAACAGGTTTACGTCCTGCAGCACCACGCCCAGCGAGCGGCGCAGGTCTGCCTTGCGGATCTTGTTGACGTTGATGCCGTCGTAGCGAATCTTGCCGTCGGCGATGTCATAGAAGCGGTTGATGAGGTTGGTGATGGTCGTCTTACCGGCACCGGTGGCGCCGACAAACGCGACCTTCTGGCCCGGCTTGGCAAACACGGACACGCCGTGCAGCACCTCGTGGTCGGGCGTGTAGCCAAAGTCGACGTTGTCCATGACCAGGTCGCCACGCAGCGGCACGTACTCGATCTCGCCGGTTGCGCGGTGCGGATGTTTCCACGCCCACATGCCAGTGTGGTGGTCGGCCTCCTCGAGCTGCCAGGTATCGGGGTTCACCTGAGCGTTGACAAGCGTCACATAGCCTTCGTCGGCTTCGGGCTCCTCGTCGATGAGCTCAAAGATACGGTCGGCGCCGGCGAGGCCCATGACCACGGCGTTGATCTGCTGCGAGATCTGGCCGATCTGTCCACAGAACTGCTTGGTCATGTTGAGGAACGGCACCACGACGGCGATGGACAGCGCCATGCCCGAGATGCTCAGGTTGGGCACGCCCAGCGCTAGGAAAATGCCGCCGGCCAGTGCGACCAGCACGTAGAGCAGGTTGCCCAGGTTCATAAGGATGGGCATGAGGATGTTGGCGTACATGTTGGCCTTCTGCGAGACCTCGAAGAGCTTTTCGTTGCGCTCGTCAAAATCGGCTTCGGCGGCAGACTCGTGGCAGAATGCCTTGACGACCTTCTGGCCGTTCATGACTTCCTCGATATGGCCCTCGACAACGCCGAGCTCGGTCTGCTGCGCAATAAAGAAGCGCGCGGAGTTGGAGCCGAGCAGCTTGGTCATAAAGGTCATAAAGGCGACGCCGGCAATAATGACCAAGCACATCCACACGCTGTAGTACAGCATGATAAAGAACACCGTGACGATGACGATGACCGTCATGAGCAGGTTGGGCAGCGACTGGCTGATCATCTGGCGCAGCGTGTCGATGTCATTGGTGTAGTGGCTCATGATGTCGCCGCGCTGGTGCGTGTCGAAGTAGCGGATCGGCAGGTCCTGCATGCGGTTGAACATCTTCTCGCGCAGCTTCTCCAGCGAGCCCTGCGTGACGATGGCCATGGCGCGGTTCCAGAAGAGCGAGGACAGGATGCCGATGCCGTAGATGCAGGCGAGGGTGGTCACGAGCTGTGCGATCTTGGGCTGCGCGGCTCCCCAATCGCCCGACTGCCACGATTCGCTAATAATCTGCAGGGCGCTCTGAAGGAAGGTCGCGCCGATGGAGTTGATGATGGCGCAGAGCACCACGCCGGCGACGACGAGGGGCAAAAGCACGGGGTAAAAGCCAAAGAGCGTCTTGATGAGGCGCGACATGGTGCCGCCCTTGCGGTTGAGCGCGCGCTCGGCGGTCGTTGCCTTACTCATGTGCCTCGCCTCCTTCCTGGGTCTGAGCTTGCGTTACGGATGCCTCGGTGTCGGCCTCGACGGCCTCTTCGCCCTCGGCAGACATCTTGTTCTGCGAGGTAAAGGTCTCGCGGTAGATCTCGCTCGTCTTGAGCAGCTCGTCGTGGTTACCGATCTGCGCGATGCGGCCGCCCTCCATGACGATGATGCGGTCTGCGTCCTGCACGGAGCTAATGCGCTGGGCGATGATGAGCTTGGTCGTGTTGGGCAGATAGCTTGCCAGCCCTGCGCGAATCTTGGCGTCGGTCTTGGTGTCGACGGCGCTCGTGGAGTCGTCCAGGATCAAGATCTTGGGGCGACGCAGCAGGGCACGCGCAATGCACAGGCGCTGCTTCTGACCGCCGGAAACATTGGAGCCGCCCTGTTCGATCCAGGTGTCATAGCCCTTGGGGAAGCCGTCGACAAACTCGTCGGCGCAGGCCAGATGCGCGGCCTCGCGGACCTCTTCGTCGGTGGCGTTCGGGTCGCCCCAACGCAGGTTCTCGGCAATCGTGCCGCTAAACAGCACGTTTTTCTGCAGCACCATGGCCACCTGGTGGCGCAGGGCGTCCAAGTCGTAGTCGCGTACATCCACGCCGCCCACGCGCACGGTACCCTCGGTGGCGTCGTACAGGCGGGCGATGAGGTTTACAAGCGTGGACTTGGCCGAGCCGGTGCCGCCGATGATGCCGATGGTCTCGCCGCTCTTAATGTGCAGGTCGATATCGTCGAGCGCCTGGCGCTTCGCATGCGCGGAATACTTAAAGCTCACGTGGTCAAAGTCGATGGAGCCATCGGCGACCTCGAGCACGGGCTCGGCGGGATCGGCGATCGTGGGCTCGGCGGCCAGCACCTCGGTGATGCGGTGCGCCGATTCGTCGGCCATGGTCACCATGACAAAGATCATCGATAGCTGCATCAGGCTCATGAGGATTTGGAAGCCATAGGTAAAGATCGAGGAGAGCTGGCCCACGTCGAACAGCGTGCCCTGGCTCGTGATGATGAGCTTGGAGCCCAGGTAGATGATGACGACAAACGCGCCGTTGACGCAGATGTTCATCATGGGGTTGTTAAAGGCAAGCAGCTTCTCGGCGCGGGTGAAGTCCATCTGGACGTCGCGTGCGGCGGTCGCGAACTTCTCCTTCTCAAAGTCTTCGCGCACGTAGCTCTTGACCACGCGCATGCCGGTGACGTTTTCCTCGACGGACTCGTTAAGGGCGTCGTACTTGTGGAACACGCGCGAGAAGATGGGACGCACCTTAAAGATGATAAAGAACAGCCCAAAGCCCAGCAGCGGAATGATGACCAGGTAGACCATGGCGACGCTGCCGCCCATGATAAATGCCATGGTAAAGGCGAAGATCAATACCAGCGGCGCGCGCACGGCGATACGGATGATCATCATAAAGGCCTGCTGCACGTTGTTGATATCGGTGGTCAGGCGCGTGACGAGCGAGGAGCTCGAGAACTCATCGATGTTGGCAAAGCTGAACGTCTGGATCTTGTAGAACAGGTCGTGACGCAGGTTCTTGGCGAAGCCGCAACTCGCATGGCTGCAGGTGACGCCGGCAGCGGCGCCAAAAGCAAGCGACGTCAGCGCGATGAGCACCAAAAAGCCCGCGGTGGGAAGCATCTCGGCTACGGTGGTGCCATCTTTGATGGCGTCGATCAGGTTGGCGGTGATAAATGGAATCAGCATCTCGCAGAGCACCTCGCCAAGCACGAGCAACGGCGTGGCAACGGTGACTTTTATATAGTCGCGGATGCTGCCCATGAGGGTTTTAATCATCCAGTTCCTCCCAGGTTACACGGATTTTCTCGAGCATTTCGGCGAGCTGCTCGCGCTCGTCGTGGGTGAGGGCACCAAAGGCCTGCTCTCTAAAGCGAATGCGGGCTGCCTGGTCGATGCGGGCGTTTTCCCGGCCGGTTTCGGTCAGGCGAATGGTGAGCTGCCGTCGATCCTTGGGGTTACGGCTGCGCTCGATGAGGCCGTTGAGCTCGAGTTTGGACAGGATCTCGGAAAGCGACCCCGGCTTGAGGTCAAAGTGCATGCCGAGTTCCTGCTGCGACATCTCGCCGCCGGGTTGCTTGGCCAGCAGGCAGATGATGGGCGCCTTGCCGGACACGCCTCCGCCATGAAAATGCATGTAATGGCCGCAAAAGCCCAGGCCATTGAGGATGCGCTTGGCAAGCTTGTCTTCTGAGCTAACCGCTTCGGGTGCATCCGCCGGCTGTGACGGGTCGCCGCCGGGCTCGTGCGAACAAAGGTTAAGAGGTTCATCGCACATGAATTAGTGTTGCTCCTTTCTTTAGTTAGGTAGTGGAATTGTTTTGTGCCTAACCAATCTAGGAGCATGAGAAATGAATGTCAAGGTACCAAACTAGTGGTTACGCGGTTTTACCAAACCGCGTAACGGCTCGACGCTGCAAACCCGCCAGAGCGGCAATCTGCCTTTCAACTTCGGCGGCATGACCAGAAGGTCAATGCCGCCTCGTTTCAAGGCACCTTGCTCACTCTGGCGGGTTTTCGCTCATATGACCCAATCCGCTGTCAAGAGCCACAATGGCCCCGCCGACCGC
>CABSNA010000137.1 GCA_902478865.1 uncultured Collinsella sp. | reverse complement strand
CGACCAACGACTTGGACAAGATGTCCGAGAGCATGCAGCGCGGCTTGCTGCAGCTGCTCGTGTCAATCGGCACGGTTGTTGGTGCTGTGAGCGTGATGTTCGTGTTCAGCGTGCAGCTTACGCTCGTCTTTCTGTTCTTTACGGCACTGTCGCTGCTGGTGACGAAGGTCGTCTCGCGCCGCACACACGATGTGACGGGCGAGCGCCAGGAGTGGGTGTCCAAGATTACGAGTGCGGTCGAGGAAGGCTATTCGGGCCGTCTGGTGATCCGCGCGTTTAACCGCGAACGCCAAAGTTCTGCCGAGGTGCACCAGGCCTCGGGCGAGCTGGCACGCGTGAGTGCCAAGGCCGACTTTATGATTAACGCCGTCGGCCCCGCGGTGCGCTTTATCGGCCGTTTGGCGCAGATCATTATTGCGCTCGTGGGCTGCAGCATGCTGGTCGCCGGTCACATGACCGTCGGCGTGTTCCAGGCGTTCTTCCAGTTTATCTACGAGGCGTCCGAACCCATGACGCAGCTGTCGTTCACTTTCAACTCGCTGCAGAGCGCGCTGGCGAGTGCGGAGCGCGTGTTCGACCTGCTCGATGAGCCCGAGATGGAGGCCGATCCGCTGCCGGACGAGGCCGCCAAGCTGCCGGGTCGCATTGAGGGCCGCGTCTCCTTTGAGCATGTGCGCTTTGGTTATTCGCCCGACAAGCCGCTTATGCGCGACGTGTCGTTTACCGCCGAGCCGGGCCAGAAGATTGCCGTGGTGGGAACCACGGGCGCAGGCAAGACGACGCTCATCAACCTGCTCATGCGCTTCTACGAGATTGACGGCGGGCGTATTACGCTCGACGGCGTGGATACGAGCCGCATGGATCGCGGCGAGCTACGTCAGCAGTTTGGCATGGTGCTGCAAGACGCCTGGCTATTCGATGGCACGATTGCCGAAAACATCGCCTACGGCTGCCCCGAGGCAACGCGCGACGAAATTGTGGCCGCCGCTCGTGCCGCGCAGGTCGACTTCTTCGTGCGCACCATGCCGCAGGGCTACGACACGCGCGTGGCCAACGATGCCGAAAGCATCAGCCAGGGCCAGCGTCAGCTGCTGACCATCGCACGCGTGCTGCTCAACAACCCGGCGATTCTCATCTTGGACGAGGCGACCTCAAGCGTGGACACGCGTACCGAGCTTGCCATCGGCCGTGCCATGGACGCGCTTATGCGCGGGCGCACGAGCTTTGTAATCGCGCATCGCCTGTCGACGATCGTGGACGCCGACCTGATCTTGGTCATGGACCACGGCAACATTATCGAGCAGGGCACGCATAAGGAGCTGCTCGCAGCCGAGGGCGCTTATGCCGACCTCTATCTGAGCCAGTTCGCATAATGTGACAAAGGGACAGTCCCTTTGTCACATCGGAAATAAGGCGCGCCGGGGGATGGATTCCCTGGCGCGCCTTTGCGCTGGCGTCAAAGTTGTCGGTGGCCGTCCGCTTCTAGCGTTCGTCCACGAGCTTGGCGACGAGGGCCTTGAGCTCGGCCACCTCTCGCTCGAGCTCCTTGACGCGGCGGGCATTCTCGGTGATGCCCTGGCGGTTGAGGGCGGACTGCTCGGCGGCGTCGTCGGGCATGTACTCGCGATGCTGCTTGGCGTCGAAACTCTCCTCGAACACACGGCAGCCGTTGCGCTTGATGATGCGTCCCGGCACGCCCACGACGGTGCAGTTGTCGGGCACGTCTTTGACGACGACCGAGTTGCCGCCGATCTTGACGTTGTTGCCGATGCGGATGTTGCCGAGCACCTTGGCGCCCGTGCCCACGGTGACGTTGTCGCCCAGGGTGGGGTGGCGCTTGCCGGTCTCGTTGCCGGTACCGCCGAGCGTGACGCCCTGGTAGAGCACGCAGTTGTCGCCCACGATGGTGGTTTCGCCGATGACGACGCCCATGGCGTGGTCGATAAAGAAATGCTTGCCGATCTGTGCGGCAGGGTGAATCTCGACGCCGGTGATGTGACGGGTGATTTGCGAGAGCACGCGGGCGAGCGAGCGATGACCGTGCTCCCAGAGCCAGTGCTCGGGCACGTGGTTCCACTTGGCGTGCAGGCCAGGATAGGAAAGGAAGATGACCAGACCGTTTTGCGCGGCGGGGTCCTGCGCTTGGACGGTCTTGATGTCCTCGCGAATGGTATTGATAAAGCTCACCGGCCGCCCTCCCTTAGCGCCATGGCAATGCGATTCAATAAAGTATAGCGATTCGCTAGGGATTAGGAAGGACAATCTTGGCGGCATTGCGCGACAGGTGCCAGTTATGCAAACTTGCTGGTAATGGAGTCATGCTTTTGTGGGGTTGCGCACGAGGGGACGCCGCAACCGTATACTGGTCAACTTGGACGTATCCGCGCCCACAACTGAGAGGTTTTACTTCATGGGTTTCATTAATTTTATCGCCGAGCTGCTCAAAGACCCGCGCACCGCGATTGCCAGCTGGATCGCCGCCGGCCCGCTTATGGCCTACGGCTGCGTGTTCCTGATCATCTTTATCGAGACGGGTGTGGTGTTCTTCCCGTTCCTTCCCGGCGACTCGCTGCTGTTTGCCTCGGGCTTCTTTGCCCATAATGGCGGCTTTAACATCGTGGCGCTTCTGGCCACCGCATGGGCCGCAGCCATCCTGGGCGATCAGTGCAACTTTATGATCGGCCACTTCTTTGGCAAAAAGATCATCGCTTCGGGCAAGGTCAAGGCCATGACGCCCGAGCGCATCAAAAAGTCCGAGGACTTCTTGGACAAGTGGGGTCACCTGGCCATCTTCCTGGGCCGCTTTTTCCCGTTTATCCGCACCTTTGTGCCCTTTATTGCTGGCATGGGCGGCATGCACTGGCGCAACTTCGTTATCTTTAACGTGCTGGGTGGCATTACCTGGTCAACGCTCTTTACACTGCTGGGCTACTTCTTTGGCGGCATCCCCTTTGTGCAGGAGCACTTTGAGCTGCTGATTATCGGCATCGTTGCCGTGTCGATCATCCCGACCGTGGTCGGTTTGGTTAAGGCTAAGCTGGGCAAAAAGAACGCGTAGCTCGAGCCGGCGCGCAAACCGTGCAGTTGAGGCCCGTCCCCGTTTACGGTGGCGGGCCTCTTCAGTTTCGGTCAAATGAAAATACTTTAGTTAGTTAAAGAAAAACGTTTTATCCGACGCGCGTGCGGAGTACAATCTCGTGCATGCGAATCGACGTGCCATCGGCTTTGATGCTGCTCGCGTGTCCCGTCCGGCTCTACGCTCCGGGCGTGCGACGTTGCGACGCGGTCGGCCTCGGTCCTTGCGTGCGGGTTCGCGAGTATGCAACTGTGTATGTAAGGAGCGACATATGACTGTCGAGAAGAAGGATATCGATTGGGGTAGCCTCGGCTTTGGCTACATGAAGACCGATTACAGCTACGAGGCCCATTGGAAGGACGGCGAGTGGGACGAGGGTGGCCTGACCACCGACCACACTCTGCATGTCTCCGAGTGCGGCGGCATCTTCCATTACTGCCAGGAGGTCTTTGAGGGCCTGAAGGCCTACACCGCCGAGGACGGCAGCATCGTCTGCTTCCGTCCCGACATGAACGCCGAGCGTATGTACAACTCTGCCCAGCGCCTTGAGATGCCCCCGTTCCCCAAGGACAAGTTCGTTGAGGCCGTCAAGCAGGTCGTTTCTGCCAACGCCGCCTGGGTTCCGCCCTTCGGTTCCGGTGCGACCCTGTACGTGCGTCCGTTTATGATCGGCTCCGGTGACGTGATCGGCGTGGCTCCCGCTCCTGAGTACACGTTCCGCATTCTCGTGACCCCGGTCGGTCCGTACTTTAAGGGTGGCCTCAAGCCCGTCAAGCTGCGCGTTTCCGAGTATGACCGTGCGGCACCTCACGGCACCGGCAACATCAAAGCCGGCCTGAACTACGCCATGTCCCTCAAGCCCACGATGGAGGCCCATCGCGAGGGCTATGCCGAGAACCTGTATCTCGACTCCGAGTCCCGCACCTATGTCGAGGAGACCGGTGGCGCCAACGTCCTGTTTGTGAAGGAGGACGGCACCCTCGTCGTTCCGCAGTCGCACACCGACTCCATCCTGCCCTCTATCACCCGTCGTTCGCTTGTTCAGGTTGCTCAGGACCTGGGCATGACCGTTGACCAGCGTCCCGTCGAGTGGGCCGAGGTCAAGGCCGGCACCTTTGTGGAGTGCGGCCTGTGCGGCACCGCTGCCGTCATCTCCCCGGTTGGCGAGATCGACAACAAGGTTTACGGCGCCGACGAGACCGTGACCTTCCCGGCTGGCTACACCGAGATCGGCCCTGTGATGAAGAAGCTCCGCGAGACCCTGACCGGCATCCAGTCTGGTGCCATCGAGGACAAGCACAACTGGGTTTACACCGTCGCGTAAGCTGTCTTAGCTGTCCGGCCCGAGGGCGACCTTCCTTTCCGGCGCGTCCTCGGACATGAAAGAACC
>CABSNA010000136.1 GCA_902478865.1 uncultured Collinsella sp. | reverse complement strand
TCACGAGCGGGGGCTCCTGTCGTTTCCGTGCCCCTGGATTGGGTCATAGTGTCTGACTTCGCCAAAACATCGGCGTTGCCCGACCAGTCGTTTTGGCACTTAGGGACGTTCCTTATGTGCCGGCACTTGGGGACACTCCTTGGGCTAATTGCCGGGATAGTCGTTGGGGACGTTCTTGTTTGACTAGTCATTTAAGAACGTCCCCAACGACTACCTCGTTTTCGTAACCTTTTCGCAACAATGCGCTCTTCGCGACCGTAGCGCCCGCTCACAACGTCCCCTGCGCTACACTTAGTCGCACTGTGGCGCTGCTGCGCCGTGCCCGAACCAAGGGAGACCCTCATGAAGAACACTCAGCTGCTGCTGATCAACGATATGTGCGGCTACGGCAAGGTCGCGCTTTCCGCCATGCTGCCGGTGCTGTCGCACATGGGCTACCGCATCCACAACCTGCCGACGGCACTTGTGTCCGATACGCTCAACTATCCCAAGTTCTACATCCACGACACCACCGAGTACGTGCGCCAGAGCCTCGCCATCTGGGAGGAGCTCGGCTTTGAGTTCGACGCCATCTCTACCGGCTTTATCGTGACCGAGGAAGAGACGCGCATCATTTCGGACTTCTGCCACCGTCGCGCGCAAAAGGGTACCAAGGTGTTCGTCGACCCCATCATGGGCGACAACGGCAAGCTCTACGCCGGCGTGCCCGAGTCCACGATCGGTCTCATGCGCAGCCTGCTCGAGTGCGCCGACTATGCGGTGCCAAACTACACCGAGGCGTGCCTGCTCACCGATACGCCCATTGCCGAGCAAATCACGCCCGATGAGGGCCGCACTCTTGTGGATGCCGTGCGTGCCCTGGGCGCCAAGTCGGTGGTCATTACGAGCGCTGTAGTCAATGGCACGAACGCGGTTATCGGTTACGACCATGTGGCGGGGGAGTACTTTACGATTCCCTTCGACCTGATCCCGGTTTACTTCCCGGGTACGGGCGACACGTTCTCGGCGGTGCTCGTCGGCCGCGTTATGGCCGGTTGGAGCCTTCAGCGCGCGACGTCCGATGCCATGCGTGTGGTGGCTGAGCTTATCGAGCGCAATGCCGACCAAGAGGACAAGTCGGCCGGTCTTCCCATCGAGGCCTGCCTGGATGTGATCGACCATGAGTAATGCTGGCGAGGGTGGCGCCAGGCCTGCGGGCGAGAACAAGCCGCTCGGCGCGCCGCGTGGTAAGCGTCCACGTATCCGCGTGAGTTGCGTGGACCAGCTGGGGACGTGCCGCTGCCACCACGGTCATAAGCCGGGCGACGTCTTTGACTTTGACCGAGACCGCGGCAAGATGTGCGCCATGGCCTGCCATGTGGGCTTTCCCTATATCGATATCCTGCGCTATGGCGGAACCGTGCCTGGCAACGAACCCGGCACGGCAAAGTTCTGCTGCCCCGAGGTTGATACGCTGAACATCTGGCTTGCCGAAATCGTCGACGAGTAATCGAATGTGACAAAAGGACAGTCCCTTTGTCACATCCGCCGGGGCTGCCCCTTCTTTTTGCTTATAATCCTAAATCTCTGCATTTCATCCGATTTTAGGTTCTAAAAATTCTACGTTTCATCGATAATCAAGCGTATAAAACTTTGCATTTCATTTGATGACACTGAGGGGAGAGCCTATGCTGCTTAGGAAAATAGCGGCAGAGCTGGAGCGTTGGCTGAAGTCTGCCGAGCAAAAGGCCTTATTCATCACGGGTTCTCGCCAGATCGGCAAAAGTTATTCGATTCGCGCATTTGGCAAAGCCAGCCATGCAACCTACATCGAGCTCAATCTCATGGAAAATCGTCAGGCAAAAGACGCTCTTCTCGAGGCACGGGATGCCGATGATTTCATCAGCAGGGTGACGCTTCTTTCGGGAAAGTCGATTGCACCAGGCAAAACGCTCGTGTTTATCGATGAGGTCCAAGAGGCCCCCGACATCATGACGATGGCAAAGTTCCTTGTTGAGGACGGGCGCTGCCACTGGGCGTTTTCGGGGTCAATGCTCGGGACCCAGTTCAAGGGCGTCAGGTCCTATCCCGTGGGGTATGTCCACGAGCTTAGGATGTTCCCGCTCGATTTTGAGGAGTTTTGTTGGGCAATCGGGGTGAGCGAAGGGGCTCGCCAAACGATACGCGACGCGTGCATCAACGAGAAGCCCATTCCTGGTTACATTCATGACGCGATGATGGCAAACTTCAGGACCTATACCGTTGTCGGCGGAATGCCAGAGGTCGTGCAGCGTTTCCTTGACACGCGGGGCGACCTTGCCTCTGTTCGTCAGCTGCAGTCAGAGCTCAACGAACAGTACCGACGGGATATCTCCAAGTATGCAAGCGGGCGAGCCCTTCAGGTGCAGAGCATCTACGATCAGCTCCCCATTATGCTTGAGGGCGAAAACAAGCGTTTCGTGCTCAATTCCATTGACCCCAAGGCTCACTACGAGAAGTATCAGCGAGATTTTGTATGGCTTGTCGATGCCGGCGTTGCTCTCAAAGCCGATATCGTAACCGAGCCAAAATCGCTCCTGCTCAAGACGGCACGGCCATCGCAGTTCAAGCTATACCAATCGGATACGGGCATGTTGATGGCGCGCTACTCCGTTGGCGTCGCCCAGGCGGCGTATCTTGATAGCAAGGAACCCAATCTGGGCGGTATTTACGAAAACGTGGTGGCCCAGCAGCTGGCTGCCCAAAATCGCCAGCTTTACTACTATCAGACAAAAAAGCGCGGCGAAGTGGACTTTGTGGTCGACGGACCGGATGGGACGGCCGTTCCGATCGAGGTTAAATCGGGCTCCTATTACCACGCGCACGCCGCGCTCGGTCATGTGCTTGATACTGCCGAATATGGCGTAAGGCTCGGGATTGTTTTCTCGAGAGGCAACGTTGAGCGCAACGGAGCGGTTCTCTATTTGCCGCTATATGCGACCTGGGCCCTTACGGATGTTTTGGGCGACTCCTGTGCCGAGGGGATAAAGCTGGAGGTCAAGCCGGTCTAGGGCCAGTCCCGGATGTGACAAAGGGACAGTCCCTTTGTCACATTCATGAGTGTGGATTTTCTCCCACGCTCGTTTTATGCCGATGGCGTGGCCCGTGTGCCCGCGCCGCCCGAGCGCCTACAGCTGCTCGAGCATAGCGGTGCAACCGGCGAGCACATCGCGGTGGGTGGCATCGAAATTGCCGGTGTACCAGGGGTCGGCCACGTCGCCGGGGCGATCGGTCCAATCGAGCAGGCGCGAGATCTTGCCATCGGGGTCCTTGCCAAAGATACGGTGCAGGCCGCAGGCGTTCTCGTCGTCCATATAGACAATGTGGTCCCAGTCGCCATACTCCGCGCGACGCACCTGACGGGCACGGTGCGCAACGACGGGAATCCCGACTTCGCGTAGCTTGGCAACGGTACCGTGGTGTGGCGGGTTGCCGATCTCTTCGGTCGAAGTCGCGGCGGAATCGATGACAAACTCCGCCTCGCGCCCAGCGCGGCGTACGAGCTCGGTAAACACCGACTCAGCCATCGTCGAGCGGCAGATGTTGCCGTGGCAGATAAACAGTACACGTTGCATATGCGGTTTCCTTTCGATCGCCATCATCGAGCTCGAGTATCGCATCTACGCCTGCGCCCTTGCCCGCCTGCGCTCCCAGTGAGCCAATTTAATCGTCACCAGCGTGAGCGCCCAGGCCACAAGCGAGAACGCGGCACCCACTGCGCCTACATATGCAATGCCAACGCTGCTTACCACGGTGCCGCCCACTGCGGTGCCAAACGAGATGCCGACGTTAAACGCCATGGGTTCAACCGAACTTGCGAGTACCATCGACTTGGGATGGCGGCTGCGTGCCACGTCCATAAAGTGCGTGATGCACGACACCGAGAACAGGTACATGAGCAGCGCCAGGCTAAAGACAAAGACCAGCGCGAGCGGCATGGTGCCGCCCACAGCAAACAGTCCGAGTAACGCTGCAGCCTGCAGCACAAACGTCACGAGTAGCGCCTTCATGCCAAAGCGCGCATCGATCCATCCGCCCAGGATGTTCGAGATCAGGCAGAACACGCCGTAGGCCATGAGCGTGGTACTGGCTTCGACCGTGCCCATGCCCAGCACCTGCTCAAGATAAGGCGTCACGTAGCCGTAGAAAACGTAGACCGACCCCACGCCAAACAAAAAGATGAGCATGCCGGTGATGATGCTCGGCTCGCGTAGCAGACCCGCCTGCTCGCGAAAAGTGGCGGGCTCGTCGGTTTGCCCAGCGCGCGGCATAAACGCCACGAGCGCTCCGCAGATCAGAACGGCAAAGGCCAGCGTGCCGTACATGGCCACGTGCCAATCGAGCGTGTCGGCCACAAACTTGCCGATCGAAGTGACAAAGACCATTGCCACGGAAAACGCACCATATACCACCTGTCTCTTATACACATCTCCGAGCCCACGAGACGCTCATGAATCT
>CABSNA010000135.1 GCA_902478865.1 uncultured Collinsella sp. | reverse complement strand
ACACGCGTAAGATCGTCGGCAGCGTCAGATGTGTATAAGAGACAGGTTACGGTCTGGCCTACTTTGTTGACGAGTACCTCAAGAGCCGCGGCGACTCCTTCGAGGGCAAGAACGTCGTCGTTCACGGCTCCGGTAACGTCGCCATCTACGCGGTCCAGAAGGTCGCCCAGCTCGGCGGCAAGGTGCTGGCCTGCTCCGATACCCACGGCTGGGTCGAGGATCCCGACGGCATCGACTACACCGTGCTCGAGCACGTCTACAACAAGAAGCGCTCTGGCCACGACAAGGGCGTCACGCTCGCTATGTACGTTGACGAGAAGCCCAACGCCGTGTGGCACGAGGGCGACGGCCGCGGCGTGTGGCAGCTGCCCTGCGACATCGCGCTGCCCTGCGCTCGCGAGAACACGCTGCTGCTCGAGGACGCCCAGGCGCTCGTCGCCAACGGCTGCAAGGTGGTCGGCGAGGGCGCGAACATGCCCACGACCATCGAGGCCACGACCTACTTCCAGGAGAACGGCGTCGCTTTTATGCCCGGCAAGGCTGCCAACGCCGGTGGCGTGCTCGTGTCCGGCCTGGAGATGAGCCAGAACGCCGAGCACCTGTCCTGGACCTTCGAGGAGGTCGACGGCAAGCTCGAGCAGCTCATGCGCGGCATGTTCCACAACGTTGACGACACCGCCAAGGAGTACGGCCAGGAGGGCAACTTTGTCATGGGCGCCAACATCGCCGGCTTCCTGAAGGTCGCCGACGCCATGCTCGCCCAGGGCGTCTGCTAAATCTTCGCTCGACATAGCATGTGATGAGGCTCCCAGCTATCCGGCTGGGAGCCTTTTCTATCCCGGAGGACTCCTCATAACTTGCGGTGATATACGGACTGTTTAGCGCCCCAGAACGGCTAATCAGTCCGTATATCACCGCAAGTTATGGATGGGTGGGTGGATTTTGTCCTAAAACGGTGTGCGGCCCCTCGTTTGGTACACTTAAACGTACTGGACAAGTGGAGAGATGGGGGAGAACGTGCTCAAGTTCGGTACCTACGTCCGTGTTGGAAACGCGGCCGAAGCCTATGAGCTCTTGCAGAAGAACCGCAACAACAAGATTGTGGGAGGCGGCATCTGGATGCGCCTGGGTTCGCGTCGCGTGGCGACGGCGATTGACCTTTCGGCCTGCGGACTCGATCAGATCGAGGAGACCGAGACCGAGTTTCGCATCGGTGCCATGTGCACCCTGCGCCAGCTCGAGCGCCATACCGGGCTCAACGCGCTTGTCAACAATGTCTTTGAGTTCGCCGTCCACGATATCGTGGGCGTGCAGCTGCGCAATACCGTCACGGTGGGCGGCAGCATCTACGGCCGCTTTGGCTTCTCGGACGTGCTCTCGGCTTTCCTGGCGCTCGATTCCTATGTTGAGCTGACGGGCGCCGGTCGCGTGCCGCTCGCCGAGTTTGTCGACATGGGTTACGTGCGCGACGTGATCGAGCACATCGTGGTCGTCAAGCACGATTACCGTGCGAGCTACGAGGCCGTGCGCAAGGCCGCGACCGACTTCCCCTCGCTGAACGTCACCGCCGCCTGGTGGGACGGCTCCTGGCACGTCACCGTGGGCGCCCGCCCGCTCCGCGCGACCTTGCTGCAGGGCGAGGCGTGTGGCCTTACCGGCGAGCGGCCTTCCGAGGACGAGCTGCGTGCCCTGGCCGCGTCCGTACGCGCGCTGAGCTATGGCACCAACCTGTGGGGCTCGGCCGACTACCGCCGCCGCATCTCGGCCCCGCTGGCGATTCAGGCTGTGCGTCGCGCCGCCGGCATCGAGCTTTCGGCCGCGCTTGCCCGCGAGCTCGAGACCGTGCAGATTCCTAAGTTTGCCACGGACGAGTATTCCTGCCGCCGCGTGCCCGGCGTCGATTCTAGCGAGGTGCGCTAATGGCTGCCAAACTCATCGATCTTTCCTTTACGCTCAACGGCCGTAAGGTCAAGGTCCAGATTGCCCCCGACACCATGCTCTTTGCGCTTTTGCGCGAGCAGGGTTGCGCGTCGGTGCGCTGTGCCTGCGAAACCACTAACTGCGGCCTGTGCACGGTGTGGCTCGACGGCGACCCGGTGCTGAGTTGCTCGGTTCCCGCGGCGCGCGTCGAGGGTCGTACCATCACCACGCTCGAGGGCCTCAAGGCCGAGTCTGAGGCACTGGCCCGTGCGATGGCTGCCGAAGGCGCCGAGCAGTGCGGTTTTTGCGCTCCCGGCCTCATCATGAACGTGCTGGCGCTTGCCCGCGCCGCTAAGAAGGATCCGAGCCTCGTCGCCACGCGCGAGGAGCTGTCGCGCCAGCTCGCCGGCAACCTCTGCCGTTGCAGCGGCTACGAAAGCCAGCTGCGCGCCATCGTGCGCTTCCTCAACGAGTCCGGCGTGCAGGTGGGCTTTGAGATGCCCGAGCTGCCGGTCAACGACACCAGCTGCGACGGTGTCGCGTACAAGCAGATTACCCACAAGCAGCCCAAGAAGGACTCGAAGGCTCTGCTCGAGGGTCGTCCCGTCTACACGGGCGACCTGGTGCCCGCCGGCGCGCTCATCGTTAAACTCAAGCGCAGCCCCTATGCCCGCGCCAAGATCCGCTCCATCGATACGTCGCGCGCCCTGAAGGTGCCCGGTGTGGTGGGCGTCTACACCTACGAGGACGTGCCCCAGCGCCGCTTTACCATCGCCGGCCAGAGCTATCCGCAGCCGAGTCCTTACGACCGCTTGATTCTCGAGAACCTCGTCCGTTACCAAAACGAGGAGGTGGCGATCGTCGCCGCCGAGACCGAGGAGGCCGCCGACAGGGCGCTCAAGCTCATCAAGGTCGACTACGAGGTGCTCGAGCCGCTGCTCGACTTTACCAAGGCACGTGATAACGACATCGTGGTTCACCCCGAGGGCGACGTGACCTTTATGTTCCCGCAGGGCGGCGACGTTGCTCGTAACCTGGTGTGCAGCGGCACGAGCGACTTTGGCGACTTGGACGAGGCCTTTGCCCAGAGCGACATCGTCTTCACCCGCACCTACACCAGCCAGGCCACGCAGACCGCGCCCATGGAAACCTTCCGCGCCTTCGCGACGACCGATGCGTTCGGGCGTATCTCGGTGACCACCTCCACGCAGGTACCCTTCCACGTGCGCCGCATGGTCGCTCAGTCGCTCGACATTCCGCAGTCGCAGGTGCAGGTCATTAAGCCGCGCATCGGCGGCGGCTTTGGCTCCAAGCAGACGGGCTGCTGCGAGATCTTCGTGGCGTTTGTCACCCAGCAGACCGGCCGTCCGAGCTATTGCTGCTACACCCGCGAGGAGACCATCACCGCGGGCAACTCGCGCCACCAGATGCAGATGACCGTTAAGCTGGGCGCCATGAACGACGGCACCATCACGGCCATCGACCTGCATACGCTGTCCAACGCCGGCGCCTATGGCGAGCATGCCACCACGACGATCGGCCTTTCGGGCCACAAGAGCCTGCCCATCTACAACCATGTGAAGGCGAGCCGCTTTAGCTGGGACGCCGTCTACACCAATACCAACCGCGGCGGCGCGTACCGTGGCTACGGTGCCACCCAGGGCCAGTTTGCCGTGGAGAGCGCCGTCAACGAGCTCGCCGACATGCTGCACATGGACCCGGCCGATCTGCGCCTTAAGAACATCGTGCGCGAGGGCGAGATCATGCCGCAGTACTACAACGAGAAGCTCAACGCCTGCGCGCTCGACCGCTGCCTGCTTCGCGCGATGGACATGATCGGTTGGCGCGACAAGCCGCTGGCCGTCGACCTGGGCGACCGCGTGCGTGCCCTGGGCTGTGCGCTCACCATGCAGGGCTCGGGCATTTCCAACGTGGATATCGCCGGCATCGACATGCGCCTGGAAGAGGACGGCTTCATTACCATCGGCACCGGTGCTACCGATAACGGCATGGGCGTCGACACGATCCTGGCGCAGATTGCCGCCGAGGAGCTGTGCGTGGAGAGCTCGCTGATCGTGGTGCGCGGCGTGGACACCGACGTGTCGCCGTTCGACGCCGGCTCGTACGCGAGCTCGGGTACGTACGTGACGGGCCTTGCCGCCAAGAATGCCGCGACCGAGCTGCGTGAGAAGATCTGCGCCAAGGCCGCCCAGATGTGGGACGTGGACGCCACCGACGTGGTCTTCGATGGCCAGTACGTGCGTCTGTCCGACGAGCGTGCCGCGCGCGAGCAGAACCGCTACCTCACGCTGCGCGACTTTGCCAACCTGTGCGTCAAGAACATCGCGGGCGGCGACGCGCTCACCTCGCATGCCTCTGCCTGCCTGGCCGTTTCGCCTCCGCCGTTTATGGCCGGCATTGCCGAGGTCGAGGTCGACAAGGCCACCGGCAAGGTGACCGTGGTGGATTACGCCGCTGCCGTCGATTGCGGTACCGTGATCAACGAGGCGCTCGCGCGCGTCCAGGCCGAGGGCGGCATTGCCCAGGGCCTGTCTCTTATACACATCTCCGAGCCCACGAGACGCTCATGA
>CABSNA010000134.1 GCA_902478865.1 uncultured Collinsella sp. | reverse complement strand
CGTAAGATCGTCGGCAGCGTCAGATGTGTATAAGAGACAGTGCACGAGGAGGTCGGCGTGGTGTTTGGCCACGTGCTCGACAACGCCGGCGTCTTTAAGTGGGACGAGGCCGGCCGCGCCGCCCAACAGCGCTTCATCGACTCGCTGTAGCATACGAGTTCGAGCCTCATCAGCGGCCACGACATAACCGCCCACACGACAACGGCGCCCGCCGGCAACATCGCCGACGGGCGCCGTTTTATTGGCTAGATATTGGGGACGTTCTTAAACGACTAGTCAAACAAGAACGTCCCCAATGACTACTTGCGACCAAGACATCGGCGTTGCCTTGGCATTGTCAGCGAAAACGCCCCTAAGCGAGCAAGGTGACGTGAAAGAGGAGGGCATTGACCTTCTGGTCATGCCCGACGATTGAACGTCAGATTGCCGCTTAGGGGCGTTTGCAGCGTCGAGCCGTTACGGCGTTTGATAAAACGCCGTAACCCTACAGTTCAGTCACGACAACGCTGTTGTAGATCTCGTCCCAGCGGTCCATGACCAGGTGGCCGGTCTTGGGATCCATGGCGTTGAGCTTGCCGCAGGTATTGGCGGTCTTGAGCACCGTGACGTCGTCGGCACCAGCAGCAATGGCATGCGCAAAGCCGGCGATGGTCGAGTCACCGGAACCCGTCGCGTTCACAGCCGCAATCGCGGGCGTCTTGGCGCGGAACGCGCGGCCCTCATGGAAGCCCACCGAACCGGCAGCGCCCATCGAAACGACAACCCAGGGAATACCGGCAAAGCGGCCATCGGCGGCAAGCGCCTCGCGCAGGGCATCGACATCATCGGTCGTAAAGGACGTACCCAGCAGGCCGTTAATCTCGGTCAGGTTGGGCTTCACGAGCTCAGGCTTAGCGTCAGATTCCAGCGCAGCCTCCAGCGATGCACCCGAGGTGTCGAGCAGCACCTTGGCGCCCGCCTCCTCGGCGATCTTGACGAGCTCGGCATAGTAGCCAGCATCGACGCCGCGCGGCAGCGAGCCCGAAAGCGTCACAACATCCGCCTTCGCTGCAAGCTCGGCGAACTTAGTCGAAAATGCCTCGAGCTCGGCGGGAGCGATCTGCGGGCCGCTCTCCAGCAGCTCGGTCTGATTGCCCTCGTGCAGGATATTCAGGCAAATGCGCGTCTCACCGGCGATGGGCACAAAGTCGTTCTTGACGCCGTCGGCATCCATAAGCTCGGCCATATAGGCACCCATGTGGCCGCCGAGCAGGCCGGTCGCGAGCACATCGTCGCCCAACTGCAGCAGCACACGGCTCACGTTGAGGCCCTTGCCGCCAGCGGTCTTTTCAGGCGTCACGCGGTTCACGTCGTCGATGATCAGCTTGTCGAGTTGATAGCGCGTATCGATCGACGGGTTCATGGTAACGGTCAGAATCATATTGAACTCCTGTTCCGGGGCACGACACGCGCGGCCCCAAACATACGATAGCTCGTTAAAGGATCTCGATCTCAAAGCCGCGGGTAACGGTCTCCCCCGGCTTGGCAACCAGGCAGCCGCGCTTATGCTCCAGGATATCGTCCTCGTCGGAGCAGGTGGACAAGCCACCCCACGGTTCCACGGCCACAAAGTCGCCCTCGGGCTTGCTCCACACAATTAGGTACGGCATATCGGGGAACGTCAGGCGCACGCCCTTGTCCTCGGTCTTCTTGGTCAGCGTAACAACACGGCTCTCGAGCACATCGAAGATGGTCTCTGCAAAGTCGAAAAGCCCGTGGGTCAGCGGCAGGTCATGGCCAACCATCGGGTTCTTGCTGCGATGCTCAACATCAATCAGGCCCGTCGAGGGAACGGCAGTACAGAGCTCGGCGGCCTCGCGCTGCTCAAAACGGAGCTCGTAGTCGTCATAGGACTCGCCCTCGTCAAGCGGGCACTTAAAGCCAGGGTGACCGCCCACAAAGAACGGCATATCCTCGGTGCCCTCATTGGTCACCTCGTACGAAACGGCCACCTTTGCCGCATCGATCGTGTAACGAGCAACGATCTTAAACGGATACGGGTACTGCTCGAGCAACTCGGCATGGTCGGCAGAGCTTAGGCTCAGCGCAACCATGTTGTCGCTCTGTTCCTCGAGTTTCCACTCCTGCTTGCGAGCAAAGCCGTGGCGGGCGAGCTTAACCTCGCGGCCGCCCATGGTCATTGCATGACCGTCGCGAAGGCCGCCACAGATCGGGAAGCAAATGGGTGCCTGGCCCGACCAGACCGCCGGGTCACCCTGCCACAGGTACTCGCGGCCGTTGGCCGCAATAGAAGTGAACGATCCGCCAGCCGTGCTCAACGCCACACGAATTGAACCGTTATCAAGAACAAACTCCATAGGAGCCTTCCCTTTCTTACGACAGCCCGCCAAGTCAATAGGGCTGATAGAAAACCGGCCCGCGCCCCCTCACAGAAACGCGAGCCGTCAACGGACTAGTTAATTACACCGGATACCCGCTAATCGTGGTACTCGCCGCGGTCCCACTTCTCGAGGAACTCGTCAAAGAAGTGCGGGTCGGCCTGAGCCTCGGCGTCGGCCTTGTTGCAGGCATCGATCTTGGCGATCAGGGCATCGTGCTCGGGGGTCTTCTCGTAGGGCTCCTCCAGGAAGGCAAGCATGATATCGGCCATCAGGAACTCGCCGGTAATCTTGCCGCCAAAGCCCACGATGTTGGCGTTGAGCTCGCGACGGGCATACAGGGCAGAGGTCATGTCGCGAACCAGGGCGCAGCGGGCGCCGGGAACTTTGTTGACGGCGTTGGTGATGCCGATGCCGGTGCCGCACAGGGCCACGCCAAAGTCGGCCTTGCCGCTGGCAACAGCCTCGCCCACGGCCTTACCGTAGATGGGATAGTGCGTACGGGTGTGGCTGTAGGTGCCGCAGTCGAGCACCTTGTAGCCAGCCTGCTCCAGGCGGTCGGCCAGATAGATCTTCTCGTCCGTAACGATATGGTCGCAACCGATTGCGATGGTCTTCTTCATCAGAACGTCCTTTCGTCTGAATTCACAAGTTGAGGTAGAAGTTCGAGTTCTCGGTGGCTCTCGTTAGGCCATCTTGTTGAGCATGTCGACACGGATCTGGTGACGGCCGCCGGCGTACTGGGCGCGCAGGAACTCGCGGGCGATCTTCTTGGCGACCTCGGTGCCCACAACGCCCGGGCCCATGGTGACCATGCGCGAGCCGTTGTGCTCGCGGGTCATGTAGGCGGAACGCTCGTCGGAAATGTTGGCGACGACCATGCCCTTAATCTTGACGGCGGCCATATAGGAGCCGACGCCGTACTTATCGAATGCGAAGCCCTGGGAATCCTTGTGCTCCAGCAGGTCCTTGGCAACGGCGGTCGCGGAATCGACAAAGTCCGCGGCAGGGGTCTCGGAATAGTCGACGACCTCGTGACCGTCGGCGATGAGCATCTCCTTGATGGACTCCTTCATCGACATACCGTCGGCATCGGAAGCGATTACAACCCTCATGACATCCTCCTTGAGAGATACGCAGGTGCGTAGTTTCTGTTTGGAAGTGTTGAATCGCGTTCAGGTCCGGGCATCTGAATGTGCGGTTCTTCACTGTTCATGTTTATTTGAACACATTCGAACAGTAACTGCAACAACTATTTGTTTATCTTTGTTCTTTTTTGAACAAATACCGTTCACGGATGATTGCTGACCGTTTGAGCCGGGCGCGGACGTAGAGACCATGTGTTCAACAAACAATAGGGCGGCCGAGAACGTGTCTCGGCCGCCCTTCGGCGGTATTCCCCGGTATATACAGCTGTTTTAGCTACTTGGACTGCCCGCCCTTTTTGGCGTGCTTGGACGGAGCACTCAGAAAGCGGCCCGTCAGATAGTTCGCGGGACCGGAGATATCGATCCCCAACAGGGTGTGGCCCAGCCACAGAAACGCCACGAGCACCAGCAGCGGGATAACGCACGAAGTCACGATCATCACGATGACGCCTTCAATCAGATCGGTCACCTGCCGCACGATCTCATCGGTCATCTGCTTGGCGCCGCTGGTCACCGACGTAACAAGGCTCGATGCCCCATCAGTCAACTGCTCGAGCACGTTTTTGGACTCCGTGGTCTCGGATTTTTTCTTGTTCGATTTTGAGCTGGTCTCGGCTGACTTGTCTGTGGTGTCGGCCGCGTCCGCAGCGTCCGCAGCCTTTTGCTCAGCTTGCTCAATACTTACGCGATACGTTTCATCGACCTTCTGCGACACCCATACGCTCGCGGGCACGAGCGCCATGCCGATCACGGCAACCACCAGTACGCGTGTCGCCACACGGCGCAGGACAGCGCTCGTGCTCCAGCGCCCGTGAATGCCGAGCGACACCGCAAAGAGCACCAACGCAAACGGGATTAAGATGCCCAGGCCAACCGACCACAAAATGGTTAGCAGGTATTTCTCGAGGTAGAGCACGGCAAGCACGATACCCAAGTTTCCTGAAAGCTGCGCGAGCTGCTCGGCAACCGGCGTTCCCGTATCACCCGGCAGCGCGG
>CABSNA010000133.1 GCA_902478865.1 uncultured Collinsella sp. | reverse complement strand
GGTCTCCATGCCGAGCAGCAAGAAGCTCGTCGAGATCGCTCGTGTTCTGCACGAGGAGGGCTACATCGAGGGCTACGATGTCGAGGACACCGTTCCCCAGAAGACTCTGCACATCACGCTTAAGTATGGTCCCAAGAAGGCTAAGGTCATCAACGGCATCCGCCGCATTTCCAAGCCGGGCCTGCGTAAGTACACCGGCGTTGCCGACATGCCCCGCGTCCGCGGTGGCCTTGGTACCGCCATTATTTCCACCAGCCATGGCGTCATGACCGACCGCGATGCTCGCAAGCACAACGTCGGCGGCGAGATCATCGCTTACGTCTGGTAATTCGCTCGGTAGGTAGAAGGAAAGGAGATCACCGTGTCTCGTATCGGTAATAAGCCTGTCCAGATTCCCGCCGGAGTCGAAGTGGCAGTCAACGGCAACAACGTTGTCGTCAAGGGCCCCAAGGGCCAGCTCGAGCTCGATGTCTTTGAGAAGCTCGCTATCAACGTCGAGGACAACGTCCTCACCGTTTCCCGTCCCGACGACGAGCGTGAGACCCGTGCCCGCCACGGCCTCACCCGCGCCCTCATCCACAACATGGTTGTTGGCGTTTCCGAGGGCTTCGAGAAGAAGCTCGAGCTCGCCGGCGTCGGTTACCGCGTGCAGCAGAAGGGCAAGAACCTCGAGTTCTCCCTGGGCTTCTCGCACCCCGTGATCGTCGAGGCTCCCGAGGGCATCACCTTCGAGGTTCCCGACAACACCCACGTGAACGTCAAGGGTATCAACAAGCAGCAGGTCGGTCAGATCGCCGCTGAGATCCGCGGCCATCGTCCTCCCGAGCCTTACAAGGGCAAGGGTATCCACTACGTTGGCGAGCACATCCGCCGCAAGCTGGGTAAGGCCGCCAAGTAGTCGTAACCGACTCACTCGCATAAGACCAGCACCCCGTCAGGTGCTGGCAAGATCAACCTTTTTAGGAGTTTACGTATGAACAAGCATAAGGCGAAGCTGGAAGGCCTCAAGCGTCGTCAGCGTCGTGTTCGCGGCAAGGTCTCGGGTACCTCCGAGCGTCCGCGTCTTCGCGTGACCCGTACTAACGCCAACATCTATGCCCAGATCATCGACGACAGCAAGGGCTCCAGCCTGACGCTCGTCTCTGCCTCGACCCTCGAGGCCGAGTTCAAGGGCACCCACACCTCGAACAAGGAGGCTGCGGAGAAGGTCGGTCAGCTCGTTGGCAAGCGCGCCATCGAGGCCGGCATCACCAAGGTCGCCTTCGATCGTGGTGGCCGTATCTACCATGGCCGCGTCAAGGCCCTCGCCGACGGTGCTCGTGCCGCCGGTCTCGAGTTCTAGGAGGTATGTAGCACATGGCTCGTAATCAGAAGCAGCAGCGCGAGGCCTCCGAGTTCGAGGAGCGCGTCGTTTACATCAACCGCGTGTCGAAGACCGTCAAGGGTGGTCGTCGCATGAGCCTCGTCGCTCTCGTCGTCGTTGGCGACGGCAAGGGTAACGTCGGCGTTGGCATGGGCAAGTCCGCTGAGGTGCCCCTGGCCATCTCCAAGGCGTCTCTCGATGCCAAGAAGAACATGTTCCACGTGCCGGTGACCGATCAGGGCACCATCCCGCACGAGGTTCTCGGCCACTTTGGTGCCGGCCGCATCATCATCAAGCCCGCTGTCGAGGGTACCGGCGTTATCGCCGGCGGCGCTGTGCGTCCCCTCTTTGAGCTTGCTGGCATCAAGAACGTCCTGTCCAAGTCCCTCGGTACCGACAACGGCCTCAACATCATCAAGGCTGCCGTCGAGGGCCTCAAGGAGCTCTCCAGCCCTGAGGACGTCGCGGCTCGCCGTGGCCTGACGGTCTCCGAGATGTTCGTCGGTAAGGAGAACTAAGCATGGCTGACACCATCAAGATCAAGCAGGTCCGCAGCACCAACGGTTGCAAGCAGGACCAGGTCCGTACTGTCCGTGCCCTCGGTCTCCACAGGATCCGCGAGGTTCGCGAGATTGCTGACAACGAGTCCGTCCGCGGCATGATCTTCAAGGTCAAGCACCTTGTCGAGATTGTAGAGGAGTAGCAAATGCAGCTTCACGATCTTACTCCCGCGCCCGGTTCCACCAAGAACCGCAAGCGCGTCGGCCGTGGCAATTCTTCGGGTCACGGCACCACTTCTGGCCGCGGTCAGAAGGGCCAGGGCTCTCGCTCTGGTGGCACCAAGGGTGCCGGCTTCGAGGGCGGCCAGACTCCGCTGGCTATGCGCCTGCCCAAGCTTCCGGGCTTCCGCAACCCCCGTCGTATCGAGTACACCGCTGTTAACGTTGAGCGTCTCGAGCGTAAGTTCGAGGACGGCGCTGTGATCGACGGTGCCGCTCTTAAGGCCGCTCGCATCACCAAGAGCGAGTTCGAGCCCGTCAAGGTGCTCGGCAATGGTGAGCTCACCAAGAAGTTCACGGTCAAGGTCGACAAGGTCAGCGCTTCTGCGCAGGCTAAGATCGAGGCCGCCGGCGGAAAGGTCGAGCTGCCGTGCTAAATGGTCTTAAGAATGCTTTCCGCATCAAAGAATTGCGCGAAAAGATTCTTTTTACCATAGCTATGCTCGTCGTGTACCGCATTGGTGCGCACGTTCCTGTGCCCGGCATTCCCTTCCAGGGGATGCTGGGCCTTTTCTCGACCGATAACAATTCGGTCGCCGCAGGTGCTATGGCCCTCCTGAATCTTTTCTCTGGCGGCGCATTGAGCTATGTGTCGGTGTTTTCGCTGGGCATCATGCCTTACATCACCAGCTCGATCATCCTCCAGATGCTCCAGGCCGTTGTGCCTTCCCTGCATGAGCTTGCCCGCGAGGGCGAGGTCGGTCAGACCAAGATTACGCAGTATTCGCGTTACCTCACCTTGGCTCTGGCAATCCTCAACTCCGTGGGTTACCTCTTCCTCTTTAAGAGCTTCGGCATCAGCTTTAATGGCGCTGGCGCTCCCGAGATCATCTTCGACCTCATGATCGTCGGCACGCTCACTGCGGGCGCCATGCTGATCATGTGGATTGGTGAGCTCATCACCCAGCGCGGTATCGGCAATGGCATGTCCCTGATCATCTTTGCGAACATCATGGCCGGCCTGCCGCAGGCTATCTTCTCCAGCACCGAGGGTAATGCCGGTGGCATCATCACCATGGTGATCATCTGCGCCATCATCCTGCTGGTTATCCCGCTGATTGTTTTTCTTGAGCGCGGCCAGCGCCGCATCCCGGTCTCCTACGCTAAGCGCGTCGTGGGCCGTCGCATGATGGGTGGCCAGACCACCTACCTGCCCATCAAGGTCAACACCGCGGGTGTCGTGCCGATCATCTTCGCTTCGGCGCTGCTGTACTTCCCGGCTCAGATTGCCGTGTTCTTCCCCGGCATCGGCTGGATTCAGGCAGTTGCCTCTGCGCTTTCGACCGGTTGGCTCAACTGGGTGCTTAATGTTGTCCTCATCGTGTTCTTCGCGTACTTCTACACCTCCATGGTGTTCAACCCCGATGACACGGCCGACAACCTTAAGAAGCAGGGCGGCTTTATTCCGGGCGTCCGTCCGGGTAGGGCTACCGCGGCCTACATCAAGAACGCGCTCAACAAGATCACGCTTCCCAGCGCTGTCTTTTTGGCGCTCATCGCCATCGTGCCTTCGATCATCTTCTCCTTCACGGGTAACCATCTGATCCAGGCATTTGGCGGCACGTCCATCCTCATCATGGTCGGCGTCGTGCTCGACACGGTCGATAAGCTCGAAGGCCAGATCAAGATGTATGATTACGATGGATTCTTTAAATAGGCTAGAGGAGGATTGCTCATGAACCTCGTATTGCTCGGAGCTCCGGGTGCCGGTAAGGGCACCGTCGCACAGGAGCTCGTCGCCGAGTTTGGCGTCGCTCACATTTCCACGGGCGACCTGCTGCGTGCTGCCGTCAAGGGTGGCACCGAGCTTGGTATTCAGGCTAAGAAGTACATGGACGCTGGCGAGCTCGTTCCCGACCAGCTCGTGATCGACCTTGTCAAGGAGCGCCTTGCTGCCGATGACGCCCAGCAGGGCTTCATCCTCGACGGCTTCCCGCGCAACACCGCCCAGGCTGTGACGCTCGATTCCGAGCTCTCCGCCATGGGTCGCGAGATCGACTGCGCCCTTCTGGTCGACGTGGCCCCCGAGGCCATCATCGATCGTCTGTCTTCGCGTCGCACCTGCCGCGCCTGCGGTTACACCGGCACCGCTGCCGATGCTACCTGCCCCAAGTGCGGTGGCGAGATGTATCAGCGCGACGACGACAAGCCCGAGACCATCAAGAACCGTCTCGACGTCTACGAGAAGTCCACGAGCCCGCTCGTCGACTACTATCGTGGCCAGGGTCTGCTCAAGTCGGTCAACGGTGACCAGGCTCGCGAGACCGTGTACGGGGATGTCAAAGAGGCTCTCGGTCTATGATCAAGATTAAGTCTGCAACGCAAATCGAGCAGATGAAGAAGGCAGGAGCGCTATCTAAGATGGCGCTCCGCCACGTTGGAGCCATGGTGCGCCC
>CABSNA010000132.1 GCA_902478865.1 uncultured Collinsella sp. | reverse complement strand
ATTGTGAGAAAGGAGCCCCTGTGGCTGTTAACGAAGAGCTGCTTAAGAAGGTTCTTGAAGAGATTCGCCCCAACCTGCAGGCCGATGGCGGCGATATGGAGTATGTGGGCGTCGACGACGAGGGCGTCGTCAAGCTGGAGCTGCAGGGCGCCTGCGCCGGCTGCCCCATGAGCTCACTGACCCTGTCTATGGGCATCGAGCGTATCCTGAAGGAGCATGTGCCCGGCGTTACCCGCGTTGAGCAGGTCAATGCTTCTGGCGAGGCCGAGGACCTGTACGACGAGTACGCGCCGTTCTAAGATGCGAAAGCTGCGGACGGTACGCTCCGCATAGACGTTACGCCCAGATATGCGGCTGCGAGCGCAAGGCCCGCGGCCGCATTTGTATGTAGGGAGCAGGGGATCGATATGCTCAACGACCTCTACCACATGCTTGACCCTGTCGCGATCTCGGCGGGTCCCATCACCATCTACTGGTACGGCCTGGCCTACGTGGTCGGCGCTCTGCTCACGGCGGTCGTTATGTACCGCACGCAGCGTCGTTGGGGCTTCGACATTACGATTGATGACCTGACGAGCGTCGTGGTCGGCGCGGTCTTTGGTCTCATCATCGGCGCGCGCCTGTTTTACGTCGTCTTTTACGGCGATGGCTACTATTGGGCCCACCCGCTCGAAATCTTTGCCACCAACGAGGGAGGCATGAGCTTCCACGGCGGCCTGGTGGGCGGCATCTTGGGCGGCATCATCGTGTGCCGCATGTATAAGCTCGACGCCTGGACCATCGCCGACCTTGCCGTCATCGGTGCTCCGCTGGCGCTGTGCCTGGGCCGTTGTGCCAATTTCGTCAACGGCGAGCTGTGGGGCAAACCGACTGATCTGCCTTGGGGTGTGGTCTTTGGCGGCACCGCGGGCGATATGCCGCGCCATCCCTCCCAGCTCTACGAGGCGTTTCTTGAGGGCGTCGTGCTCTTCTGTATTTTGCAGGTGCTCAGCCGCAAAAAGCCGCTGCTGCCCCAGGGTACGTTTATGGGCGTGTTCGTGATGGGGTACGGCATCGTCCGCTTTCTCGTTGAGTTTGTGCGCGTGCCCGATGCACAGCTGGGCTATCTGCTGGGCGGCGTTATCACCATGGGTCAGCTGCTGAGTTTGCCGCTCGTGATCGCCGGTCTGGCGCTCATCATCTTCGCCCGACACCGCAATCGCCCCCAGCGCATCTACCTCGACGCCTAACCAAGACCACCGCAAAGGGGACAGGCACCTTTGTGGTGGTCTTGCCGAGTTTGATAGGTTTCTAGAAAGGCTTTCGGACTGTGAAGGATTCCGACCTCTCCACAACGGCTGCGCGCGACGCTGCCCGCATCGTCTGGTTTAAGCGCTATCCCGCCAAGCAGACGCTCATCGCATTTTTGCTCGCGCTGTTGGCGACCACGGCGTTTTCCATCGATCCCGCCCCGGTGTCGAGCAACGCGGTCTTGGCGATTGACCCCAAAGCCTCGGGCATGCTGTACGTGTGCTACGAGGTGCTCCTCTCGTTTGCCGGCCATACCGACGCGGTCATGCTGCTTGCGCTTGCCTGCCTGCTCACGCTGCCGTTTCGCTACGTATTCTTTGGCCGCGGCGACGCCTGGCGTCCCTCGGTGATTCTTCCGTCGCTGTTCTTTGCCGTCTGCATGGTGTTCGGCCGCAGCTACGACCTCACCGACTCGGCCGAGATCGTCCTTGGCGACAAAGCCCGCATCATCTGCGCCTGGATTGGCGGCGCGGGCTGGATGCTCTTGGCGGTCGTTGCCTTCTACCTTGCCTTTGAGTGTCTAGATTGGCTGAGCTCTCGGCGTATTCCGTTTTCCGAAGCGCACTTTGGCCGCGTATGGCGTGTGGCTCACGCCGTGCTCTCGGTCCATCCCTTTGCCGGGCCCTTCCTGGTGCTTATGATCGCCTGGGCGCCCACGCTCATCGCTTCGCTGCCCGGCCTTTTTATGGGAGATACGGGTGCGCAGATTCGCCAGTGGTTCAACTACCCCAACGGCACGAGTGACTACCTGCGTCTGCTCAATCCCAATGTGTTGCTCAACGGACATCACCCCGTGGTGCACACGGCTATCATCGGTTCGTGCGTCCATCTGGGGCTTTCACTGTTCAACAGCGCCAACGCAGGTCTTGCCATCTACACCTGCGCTCAGTTCGTCATTACGGCCGCCTGCATGGCCTATTCCATCTCGTCGCTGCGCAAGCTGGGCGTGAGCCTGCCGGTCCGCGGCGTGATCTTGCTGTTCTTTGTGTTTATGCCCATGTTCTCCAATTACGCGGCCCTGCTTACCAAAGATGTGCTGTTTGCCGACGCGTTTTTGGTGCTGTTGGTGCAGACCGTGAAGCTCGCGGCCTGCGGCCTGCCCCGTCGCGATGCCAATGCCGAGCGTGCGGGCGAACAGAGGCCCGTGCTCTTTGCGCGCCATGACTGGCTGCTGCTCGCTCTGGGCGCCATGGGTTCCACGTTTCTGCGCAACGGCGGCCTGGTGTTTCCCCTGGCGGCATGCGTAATCGCGGCGGCGTTTTGCGCATGGGACGCGCATGTGGCTCGTCGTGCAGCCAAGCAGGATGGTGCTGCGCCTTCGGGCGCCATCCCGCGTTTCCGCTGGGTGGGAGTTCTTGTGGTGCTTGCACTCTGTCTTGCCTCTAATATGTACTTCACCAAGGTCTTTATGCCGGCGCACGACATCACGCCTGGTTCCAAGCGCGAAATCCTCTCGATTCCGTTCCAGCAGACGGCTCGTTTCGTCCAAAAGCACGACGGCCTCAACTCGGGCGTCAACCCCACGGTTAAGGAGGACGGCACCATCGTGGAGGCTCCTTGCGACGGCTTGGTGACCGACGAAGAGCGTGCCGTGATCGACCGTGTGCTCAAGTACGAGAATCTGGGCCGCCGCTACAACCCGGATAAGTCGGACGCCGTCAAAAATTGCTTTAACGAGTACGCCTCGCAGGAGGACATCAAGGCCTATTTCGAGGTGTGGGCCCAGATGTTCAAAAAGGATCCCGAGTGTTATATCTCGGCGCTTATCAATAACTACTACGGCTACTTTTATCCGAGTGCCCGCGATGCGTGGGTCTACAGCACGGCGCGCAGTGCCGAGATCATGGCGAAGCCCGATAACCTCAAGTACTTTGACTTCCATCCGGTCGATAGCAAGGTTGTGCGCTGGTGCGACCACCTGATCAACCTGTATCGCGTGGCAGTACAACGCATCCCGTTTATCTCGCTCGCCATGAGCTCGGCCACCTATGTGTGGATCATGATCGCCGTGGTGGCCTATCTGCTACGTCGTCATTCGTGGCGCGGGCTGGCCATTTGGGTGCCGCTTTTGGGCGTGCTCGCCGTGTGCCTGATCGGTCCCTGCAACGGCTCGACCTACATGCGCTACCTGTATCCGGTCATCGCCTGCATGCCCTTTGCCATCGGCGCCACCATCACCCGCAGCGACCTCCTCTGGTCCTAATTTGGTGCAAAGGGGGCAGGTTACTTTGCACCAAGGGGCTGCATCATCACGTCGCCTTCATTTTGGGGTTTATCTCGCAGGCCAGTAGGTATATCATAACGACGTTTGTTTATATTGCCCGAGCATCTGCGCTGGGCTTTAGGTCGAAACCGATAGGAGACACGTATGTCCGGACACTCTAAGTGGGCCACAACCAAGCATCGTAAGGGCGCGCAGGACGCCAAGCGTTCCGCCCTCTTCTCCAAGCTGAGCCGCAACATCACCGTTGCTGCCCGTCTCGGCGGCGACCCGCTGCCCGAGAACAACGCCAGCCTCGCCGCTGCCGTTGCCAAGGCCAAGGCTCAGTCCATGCCCAAGGACAAGATCAAGTCCGCTATCGACAAGGCCTTCGGTTCGGGTGCCGACGCCGCTGTCTACGAGAACATCGTGTACGAGGGCTATGGTCCTGCCGGTGTCGCCGTCTACGTCGACTGCCTGACCGATAACCGCAACCGCACTGCCGCCGATGTCCGTTCCGCCTTCTCCCACGCTGGCGGCAACCTGGGCACCTCCGGCTCCGTCGCCTTCCAGTTTGAGCGCAAGGGCCAGATTGTCGTCGCCAAGGAGATCCTGGACGAGAACGCCAAGAAGGAGACCATGATCGCCAACGGTGCTGCCGGTGACGAGGATGAGTTCATGATGGCTATCGCCGAGGCCGGTGGCGAGGACTACGAGGACGCCGGCGAGGAGTGGATCGTCTGGACCGCTGCCAACGACGTCATGGCTGTCTCCAAGGCACTCGAGGAGCAGGGCATCCAGGTCAAGGGCTCCGAGACCACCATGGTCCCGACTACCCCGACCGAGGTCTCCGGTACCGACGCCAAGAAGGTCCAGCGCCTCATCGATCGTCTCGAGGAGCTCGACGACGTCCAGGACGTCTACAGCACCATGGATATGACCGACGAGGTCATCGCTGCCCTCGAGGAGGAGTAGCGTCCGCGCGGGTTAAGCCGCGCATATCTGGGCATAATGAAGCGAGCATGCAAGCCTCGTGGAATAGATGAGCCGG
>CABSNA010000131.1 GCA_902478865.1 uncultured Collinsella sp. | reverse complement strand
TCGCTGGTGAGTCCCACGCGGCGGGCGATAGCCTCGGCCGTCACGCGGTTGTCGCCGGTGAGTATGCACACGTCGACGCCGAGCGAACGCAGCGCGGCGATGGCCCCGGCGCTCGTCTCTTTGACCTCGTCAGCCACGGCGATGGTGCCGATAAGCTCGCCGTTCTTGGCAAAGAACAGCGGTGTTTTGCCCTCGGCGGCAAATTGCTCGGCAAGACCCGCGGGCACGGTAACGTCCAACTCGTCCATCAGGCGCACGTTGCCGGCTGCGATGACATTCTGCCCCTCGCGTGCCGTAACGCCTCGTCCGGGCACGGCGGTAAAGTCCTCGACCATGCGCGCGACGATCCCGCGTGTCTCGCACTCGGCCATAATCGCCTCGGCCAGCGGGTGCTCGCTTGAGCGCTCCAGCGCGGCGGCCAGCTTGAGCAGCGCCTTTTCGCTCATGGTGGGCGAGCCGTCAGCGCGCGTGGCTACCACGATATCGGTCACGGCAGGCTTGCCGCGGGTGACGGTGCCCGTCTTGTCGAGCACCACGGTGCCCACGCTGCGCAGGTTCTCCAGCGCCTCGGCGCTCTTGAACAGAATGCCCATTTCGGCGCCCTTGCCGGTGCCGACCATAATGGCGACGGGCGTGGCCAGGCCGAGTGCACACGGACAGCTGATCACCAGCACAGCGACGGCGGAGGTGAGCGCTTCGTTGACGCTTCCGGTCAGTGTCATCCACGCCAAGAAGGTCACGGCCGAGATCACGAACACCACGGGCACGAACACGCCGGCGACCTTGTCGGCCATGCGGGCGATGGGCGCCTTGGTGGCGTTGGCGTCCTCGACAAGCTTGATGATCTTGGCGAGCGATGTCTCGGCACCCACACGCGTGGCTCGGAAGGTAAACGAGCCGGTGCGGTTGACGGTGGCGGCGTTGACGGTGTCACCGGCGGTCTTTTCCACGGGGATGGACTCGCCGGTCAGCGCGCTCTCGTCCACGGCCGAGCTGCCCTCGAGCACCACGCCATCGACGGGGATGGACTCGCCGGGGCGTACGCGCAGGATCTGGCCGGGAAGGATGCTGTCGACGTCGACGGTGGTCTCGCTGCCGTCCTCTGCCACGACGGTCGCGGTCTTGGGCGCCAGGTCGATCAGCGCCTCGATAGCGCCGCCGGTTTTGGACTTGCTGCGCGTCTCGAGGTATTTGCCCACGGTGACGAGCGACAGGATCGTGCCTGCGCTCTCAAAATACAGATTGTCCATGCCCGTCATCATGGCCTCGTGGACCTGACCCGCGGCTAACTGGTCGGCCATGATGAACATGGCATAGAGCGACCAGGCGATGGACGCGGTGGCGCCGACGGCGATGAGGGCGTCCATGGTAGGCGCGCCGTGCGCAAGCGATTTAAACCCGTTGATAAAGTATGCGTCGTTGACGTAGACGATGGGAATGAGCAGGACGAGCTCGGCGAGCGCGAGCGTCATGCTGTGGGTGTGGTCGGTGAAAATGCCGGGTAGCGGCCAGCCAAGCATGTGCCCCATGCCTATGTAGAACAGTGGGATGAGGAATACGATCGAGACGATGAGGCGGGTGCGCATGGCAGAGGCGGCGGCCTCCAGCTTTTTGGTCGGCGACTCCATATGGGCGGCGCCAGACCTAGCCTGCGCGCTGCCGCCTGTGCCGACAGTGCCCGCGTCGACGGGTGAGGCCGAGTAGCCTGCGCGGTCGACGGCGGTGCAGATGTCGTCGGGGGAGACCTGCGCGGGGTCGTAGTCGACCATCATGGAACCGGCGAGCAGGTTGACCGCGACGCTTTGGACGCCGTCGAGTTTGCTCACGGCACGGTCCACGTGCGCTTGGCATGCGGCGCACGTCATGCCGTCCACATCGAATTTATCTTGAGTCATGGCTTCTCCTTTCTGTGACGTAGTGTCGGAAATGTTAACCAACCGATACTATACACCCATACCCCCTGGGGGTGTCTAGTGGAGATGAAAATGTATGACATTCTGTTATTGGTCGAGGTGACAGCCAGTTCGGCGGACCGTAGCCAGTCTAATGTCTCAATCTGTAACATCTAGAGAGGTTTTTGACCCCTTACTGTTACAGATTGAGATGTTGTCTCGCGGGGCTGGGGTTTTGTCTCGTTCTGTAACATCTAGACCTGTATCTGCCGAGCTGGTGTTACAGATCGAGACAATTGCCGGGGAGGGGTCCCGTCACGGCAAGACACCCGCTCCCTAGATGCAGAACCCGGGGATCACGCAGGTTCGCTTGCTTGGCTTTTCCGCAGGTGTGGCATACATAAAGACGTCGCCGTCGTAGCCCACACGGTTCATATAGAGCGTGCCTTCGCTCTCCGATGTGTCGGGACTCACCGTTCGTTCCCACCAGCAGGTGTCCTTGCCCTTCCACTGGCGGACCATCGTCTCGTTCGTGGAATACGGGCTCACCTTGAGCTCGCGGAAGAGCTGATACTCCTTGCCCTCGCCGTTGTAGATGTCTGCCAGGTAGTGATAGCCCTCGGCAAACGAATCGGGCGGTTGCGTACCGCACAGCTCGACCATGGCGGGCAGCCAAAGGGTTGCAGGCAACTCGCTCAGACACGATGCACTGTTGGCGGCGCCCACATTGTTCGAGACCTTCTTGACCCCTTTAATGAGCGCGCGCAACTCGTTGGGTAGCAGCTTAAGGCCGTCGCCGTTGAGCCATCCCCGCAGCTCGCAATCTGCCCAGCCGGCGCTCGACGGTTCAGCCGCAGCGTTGCGCTCGGCAATACCCGCGTCGAACATAAACGTCAGCCCGGCCTTGCCCGTCCCGTCCAGAAGCTCATCGTGGCGGATGCCCACAAGCTGCGCGCCAACCTGCAGTCCGTTGGTGAGCGTGACACGCTTGGTGCACGGATAGGGGATATGCCCATCAGCGTCGAGCAGGTGGTAGCGCTTGGCAATCTCGCGTGCCTCGCTACGGGTCTCGGCGGCCTTAATCTTGAGCGAAATCTCCTGCAGCTGGTCCCAAGTGTAGTCGTCAAGCGAACCGCGGATGCCGTCCAGGTAGTCGGGGATGCCGAAGCCATGGGTTGCCGCGCCAACGACGCCGAGTCCCGCAACGACCGCAACGACGCCGCCGATAATAAAGCGACGGCGGGTCATGGCGTCGTGCCGGGCCTGCTCCAAGATCTCTCGCGCGCGCTCGCCGGCGACGTCGACCTTAAGGTGCGTGCCAGAATCGATATCAATTGCGGCCTCGTCTCCTGCACCCTCGCGGTCCTCAGATTCTGCAGCGGGGAGGTATGTCGAGAGCACCTCGAGCATCTGCTGCTCGGTAGGGCGATCGCCCTGTTCGACCGAAATGCCTTTCATGATGATCTGGACAAGCGCTTTGTCGCCCTCGCAGCGCGGCTCGAGCGGCGCCGGTTTGGTCTTGGTCTTTATGAGGTAGAACGAGCCGGTCGCCGCGGCACCCGTCGACTCGACATCGAACGGCTTGCGACCGCTGTAGAGCTGGTACAGAATGCTCGAAAGCGCATAGACGTCGATCACGGGCGAGCGGCGAAGGGCCGCGATGCCTTCGATATCCTGCGTGAGCATTTCGGGCGCGGCATATGCGGGTGTGGCAAAACGCCAAATGTCGGCACGTCGGGTGATTGTGTCGTCGCCGAGTGCCATGGTCGCGGAGCCCATGTCGATGAGGCAGGGGTCAAAGGAGCAATCGGCAATCTGCTGCTTGAGCGTTCGGCTGGTGGTGCGGAACATGATATTGGCAGGCGACAGGTCGCGATGGATGACCGGATTCACGAGGCCTTGGGTCATCAAGAGCGCGCGAAGTACGGCGTTTCCGACGGCGGCGACCATCTGGGTGGTCAGCCCGCCCGAGGCGTCGTGCGGAAGCAAGGGCAGCGCCTGCTTGAGCGAGGTGCCCTCGACCCACTCCATGAGGATGAGCGGGTCGTTCTCGCACGATCCGTAGCCATAGACGCGCGGAAATCCGCGCAGGTGCGAGACGGTACACAGATGACGGTACTCCTCGAACAGTGCGGCGGTGTTGGCCAGGTGCGCGGCCGATTGCTCGGCGGAGCGGTCGGGGGCTTGGCCGGAAAGGATGGCGTTGTCCTTGAGCAGCTTGACGGCAAAGACCTCGCCGCTCGTGTTGGTCGCGCGCAGCACGTGCCCGATGTTGCCGTTGTTGCGGTGGGCCGTCTGGAGAATAAGCGTCATAAACCGACGCTTGGCGTCGTCCTCGGCGCTGGGGTCGACCGCCACGGCGGTGTCGAACGTGTCAAGACGGATGAGTTTGTCGCCATAGGCGCTATCGGTAGTATCCATGGCGTTCCTTTGTCTAGCATGGGTTGCTGCGCGTATACGTGGGCAGTGTGGATATCGGTAAAGTACCATGATAGCCACACTGCCCACGTATACCGCTGAGTATTGTCGTTTACGACGCAGAAGGTAGAAGACGAAAGACGGACGGCGACCGTCTTTCGATCGCCGTCCGCGCTAGTCCACAATGACAAGGAATGTCGTGTAGAGACCCAGATGGAGCCTGTCGCTGTTTTCGATTTCCAC
>CABSNA010000130.1 GCA_902478865.1 uncultured Collinsella sp. | reverse complement strand
AGATGTGTATAAGAGACAGGCGTAGGCGTGCCGCCATCGCCGCCGGTCGAACCACCAGTGGAGCCGCCCGTCGAGCCACCGGTCGTACCGGTGCCGCCGGTGGTGTCGCCGCCCGTGGTCTCGGTGGTCGTGGTTGTCGTGGTAGTCGTTGTGGTGGTTTCCTCTTCGTCCTCGTTTTCGTTCTTGTCCTTGTCGTCGTTCTCCGTCTTCTTGGTGTTGTTGGTGCCGTAGAACTTCCAGACGCTATTGTTCTTATAGGTGGGCGCCGTTCCAGTCGCAAACTCCTCGCGCTCGGTACCGGTCAGAACGGTGTTCATAAACCGCTTAAAGACAGGCAGGTTGGTGCTGTCGCCCAGCAGGTCCGTGCCGTATTTTTGGATGGGGATCTCGCCCGCGGAATAGCCGGTCCACAGGGCGCACGCCAGCTGCGGGGTATAGCCGCAGAACCACAGGTTGGTGGTGTTGTCGGTGGTGCCCGTCTTGCCGGCATAGGGCTGGTTGACGCTCAGGGCACCGGCAGCACCCGTACCGCCGCCCTGCATGACGCCGGACAGAACATCGGTGACCGCGGCGGCCTCGCCCTCGGTAAGCACCTGTGAGGGATTGTCGGTGTGCTGGTACAGCACCGAACCGGTACGAGAGTCAATCTCGGTGATGGCGATCGGCTGGCGATAGTAGCCGCCGTTGGCAAACGTCGCGTAGGCGGCGGCCATCTCGAGCGGCGAGATCGAGCCAGTGCCGAGGGTCATGACGGGAACGTCCTCGATGTTGTCCTTGGCGGGATCGATGCCGAGCTTTTTGACGAGCGAGATGATCTTGCTGTTGCCGACGGCTTCCGCCACCTGGATGTAGCCGGTGTTGGAGGAGTATGCCGTTGCCTGCTTAAGCGTGATGTTGCCATAGCTATGGTTGGCGTAGTTTTGGACCTCGGTCGTAGTGCCCTTGGCCTTGAGCGGCGAGTTGCAGTTGAGGGTGACGTTGGGGTTCATGCCGTTTTGGATGGCAGTTGCCAGCGTAAAGGCCTTAAAGGTGGAGCCGACGGGACGCTTGGCCGTGGCATGGTTTACGTGGTTCTCGTCGGCGTTGTAGTCGTAGCCGCCCACCATGCACTTGATGTAGCCGGTCTTGGGGTCGACGACGACCATGCCCATGTCCAGGCCGTCGAGTGAGAGCGTGTCGAGCTGCTCGCGGACGGCATTCTCTGCCACCTGCTGCATCGTGGGGTCGATGGTGGTCTTGACGGTCAGACCGCCCTTAAAGAGCACGTCGGTCGAGAACTCCTGCTCCAGCAGCTGCTTGACATAGGCGACAAAGTAGGGCTGCGAGTATACGTCGACGCCACTGCCCGAGATTTCGGTCACGTTGAGGGTGATGGGCTCGGCCTGTGCGGCATCGTGCTCCTCCTGCGTAATGTGGCCCAGGCGCAACATGTTGTCGAGGACCTTGTTGCGGCGAGACAGTGCCAGATCGGGATTGACCGTGGGGTCGTACTGCGAAGGCGAGTTGGGAAGGCCGATCAACAGTGCGGCTTCGCTCAGGGTGAGGTCGGCGGCGCTCTTGGACAGGTAGGTCTCGGCTGCGGCCTCGATGCCGTAGGCGCCGTGGCCGTAATAGATGGTGTTGAGGTACATCATGAGGATCTCGTCTTTGGAGTACATGTCCTCCATCTTTACGGCGATGTAGGCCTCGCGCACCTTACGCTCGATGGTCGAGTCGAACTGCTCCTCCTGCAGGATGGTGTTGCGCACCAGCTGCTGGGTGATAGTCGAGGCGCCTTCGTGCCCGCCGCCGAGGGTTGCCACCGCAGCACGCGCGATACCCCACAGGTCGATACCGCCGTGCTCGTAGAAGCGCTCGTCCTCGACGTCAACGGTGCCCTGCAGCACGTAGGGGGAGACCTCGTCCTTGGTGATGGACTTGCGGTTTTGCGTGTAGAAGCTCGCGATCTTGTTGCCGTTGCAGTCGACGATCTCGGTGGGCTCGCTCACCAGATACGCGTTGGCGTCGGTGTAGTCGGGCAGATCGGACAGCCAACGGTTGACGTTGCCGACCATGCCGATGCCAAACGCCACGCCCGCGATAAGCAAAAAGCCCAAAAACGAGAGCAGGATTATGGGCAGAGCATGCGTCTTTGAACGGCTGCGTCCCTGTCGTTGGCGAGGACCCATATATTGACCTCCAGGTATGTCGTGCCGGGCGGCGGATGTGCCGTCGGGGCAGGATGGACATAAGTTATTACACGATAAACCAAACGGGGCGCGCGAGGCCTCGTGTATGCTGGAAGACGGCATTTTTCAGAGTGAATGCATACCTTGGTAAGGAGTTTGCCGATGGCGATTCGGACGATAGGGCCGAGCGGACAATACGAGACTGGATTGGATGCTGCCGGTGCGGCGCTGCCCGAGCTGCTGGCGCCGGCGGGCGGGCTCGACCAGATGCTTGCGGCCATCGCCGCGGGTGCCGATGCCATCTATGCGGGGTTGGGCGGCTTTAACGCCCGCGTGAGCGCCCATGGCTTTACGGATGACGAGTTTGCGCGCGGTTGTGCCGTGGCGCATGCCCATGGCGTGCGTGTGTACGTGACGCTCAACGTGTTCGTGTTTGACGATGAGTTGTCCGACGCGGTGGCGCTGGGAGCTCATGCACTGGAGCTGGGCGCCGATGCCGGGCTGGCCTGCGCGCTGCGCGCGGTGATTCCCGGGGTCGAGATTCACCTGTCCACGCAGGCGGGCGTTCATAGCGAAGGCGCCGTGCGGCTTGCCGCCGATGAGCTGGGGGTCGAGCGCGTGACGACGGCACGCGAGCTGACGGTCGACGAGATTGCGGCGCTATGTGCCACGGGCGTGCCCATCGAGGTATTCTGCCACGGTGCGATTTGCATCGGCTATTCGGGGGCGTGCGAGTTCTCGGCCCTGCGGCGTAGGCGCTCGGCGATGCGCGGCGACTGCACGCAGCCGTGTCGTCTGGCGTACGACCTGGTGGACGAGGCTGGGCAGAGCGTTGTCGCCGTCGAGGGAGATCGCCTGCTGTGCCCGCGCGACTATCTGGGTATTGCGCATCTGCCCGAGCTTGTAGATGCCGGCGTGGCGTCGCTCAAGATCGAGGGGCGCATGAAGAACCCCGATTACGTATTCAACGTGGTGCGGGTGTGGCGCCGTGCACTCGATATGCCGCGCGACGGCGCGTGGGACCCCGATGCCGTGGAAGAGCTTGAGCGCGAGCTGGGGAGGTCGTTTAACCGTGGGTTTACCGATGCGTATCTGCGAGGGCGTTCGGGTGCCGAGCTGATGAGCTTTGAGCGCGCAATTAACCAGGGCGTGCGCGTGGGGCGCTTGGTCGCTGTGGGCCACGAAGAGGTGACCGTTGAGCTCGACGCCGCCGTGGCGGCGGGTGACACGCTCGAGATTCGGTTCTATCCGGGTGTCGACGCGCGTCCCGATGTGCCCAAGCGCTGGCCGCAGGTGCCCTGCCCGGTGGATTCCGCAGCGGGGAAGCGCGTCGTCGTGCATTGCAAGCGTAAGGTGGACGCGGGCTGCGAGGTATACCTGATTCGCAGCGCCGGCGTGTTGGATCAGACGGCGGCGGTGTTGGAGCGCATGCGGGCCGAGGCGGATGCGATTGCGCCCGTTGCGCGTGCCGTTGAGGTGCTGCCCTTTGAGGGCGTTGCGGTGGATGGCGGTGCGTCGACGGAGTTGGTGGAGTGCGCGGTTCCCGCTCGCATGGTTTTTGCTTGGCAGCTGATGGATGCCGACCCGCGCGGAGAACTCGATTTGTCCGACGCCGTTGTGGTGCTTGACGAAGTGTGCCGCACGGGTGACGCTGACTGGACCCGCTCACTGATGCAGCGTGCCAGGCGTGTCGTCTGCCGCAGCCTGGGACAGGTGGCGATCGCTCGCGAGCTGGGCGTGACGTTTGACGTGGCGGCGCCGGTGTTCTGCGCGAATCGGGCCACGCTTACCTGGCTGCGCGGACTCGGTGTGGGGCGGGTGTACTTGCCGGCCGAGTTGCTCGGCAATGATGCGGAGCGTATTGCCGAACTGGCCGCTGAACCCGGCGTCTTGGGTCCGGTCGACGCCGACCGTCCCGAGCTTATGGTGTGCGAGCACTGCCTGCTGACCGCCGAGGGCGTCTGTGCCACCGATGCGACGGGACAGGTCCGTTGCCGCGGCTGCTTGCGTCGTCGGCAGGTACGCTATCTGGTCGAGCGTGACGGTACACGTCTGCCAGTTGCCATTGACGCATGCGGCAGGACGAGGATTTTCCTGTCGTAGGTGCCGCGTCGCGTCAGTTTGTTATCATATGAGAGTTTATGGACTTCCAGCACCGCCGTTTTCGGCGAGGGTGCTATAGCAAAAGGAGGATACCCAATGCTGTCTGTTGACGAGCAAATGCGTATCATCACCTCGGGCGCTGCGAAGATCGTCCCCGAGGCCGACCTTCGCAAGAAGCTTGAGAAGGGCGAGCCCCTCAACATCAAGCTCGGCGTCGATCCCACCAGCCCCGACCTGCACCTGGGCCACGCCGTGCCGCTGCGCAAGATGCGTCAGTTCCAGGACCTGGGCCACAA
>CABSNA010000129.1 GCA_902478865.1 uncultured Collinsella sp. | reverse complement strand
TCTGTTTAAACAAAATAGCGGCAGTACAAGCGCATTCGCGCTTGCCTAAAATCGATATTAATGAACAGCCTGCTTGTATCTGTAAAATGCATGGCTTGATGAGCGACGCCTTGTCGTGTAATGAGTCAAAAAGCAGTAACGTAATCAACTTGTAACAAACCTAGACATTTAAACAAATAATCCAACCTTTTGCGGATTTAGCTATAATTCCACAAACCAAATAGCTATACTCCTTTCATGTCGTGTAGGAAATACGTAGACAAAAAGGAGGTTATGTGATGGTAAGTATTGTTCTTGCTAGCCACGGGGACTTGGCAGCTGGAATCAAGCAGACGGGCTCGATGGTCTTTGGCGATCAACCGTCTGTTGCCGTGGTCTCGCTCGAGCCGAGCATGGGCCCCGACGATTTCCGTGCCAAGGTCGAGGAAGCAGTCGCTTCCTTCGAGGACCAGGAGCAGGTGCTCTTCCTCGTTGATCTGTGGGGCGGCACGCCGTTCAACCAGATCAGCGGGCTCATCGAGGGCCACGATTCCTGGGCTATCGTCACCGGTGTCAACCTGCCTATGCTCATCGAGGCATATTCGCAGCGCTTTGACGCAAAGAACACTGCACATGCGATCGCAAAACATCTCGTGACTGAGGCTAAGGCTGGCGTGCGCGTCAAGCCCGAGTCTCTGGAGCCCGAGGAGAAGAAGCCGGCTGCGGCCGCCGCTGCTCCTGCAGGCGCCATCCCTCCGGGAACGGTCATCGGCGACGGGCACATCAAGATTGCCCATGTCCGTATCGACACCCGTCTGCTGCATGGTCAGGTGGCCACCACGTGGACCAAGCAGATCAACCCCAACCGCATCATCGTGGTTTCCGACGGCGTCGCTCACGACGAGCTCCGCAAGACCATGATCGAGCAGGCTGCCCCTCCGGGAGTCCATGCCAATGTCGTGCCCATCAAGAAGATGGCCGAGGTCGTCAAGGACACGCGCTTTGGTGACACCAGGGCCATGCTGCTCTTTGAGAACCCGCAGGATCTGCTCAAGGCCATCGAGGCCGGCGTCGACATCAAGGAAGTCAACATCGGTTCCATGGCTCACTCCAAGGGCAAGGTCGTCGTCACCAACGCCGTCGCTATGGGCGATGACGACGTCAAGACTCTCGAGGCCCTCAAGGCCAAGGGCGTCAAGTTCGAGGTCCGCAAGGTTCCTTCGGATTCCTCCGAGGATCTCGACGCCATGTTGAAGAAAGCTAAGGCCGAACTGGCCGCTCAAGCATAGTAAAGGAGGGTCCGATACATGTCTGCAATCACTATTCTGCTTGTTGCGATTGTCGCGTTGCTTGCCGGTATGGAAGGCATTCTGGATGAGTTCCAGTTCCATCAGCCGCTCGTGGCATGCACGCTTATCGGTCTCGTAACCGGTCACCTTCAGGAGGGCATCCTCCTGGGCGGTTCGCTCCAGATGATGGCCCTTGGCTGGGCTAACGTCGGCGCCGCTGTCGCGCCTGACGCCGCTCTGGCCTCGGTCGCTTCTTCGATCATCATGGTGCTCGCCCTCAACGGTGGCGCCACCGATTCGGCCAAGGCCGTTACCACCGCTATCGCCGTCGCCGTCCCGCTGTCGGTCGCTGGTCTGTTCCTGACCATGATCTGCCGTACCATTGCTACCGCTATCGCTCACGCCATGGACGGTTGCGCCGAGAAGGGCGACTTCTCCGGCATCGAGCGCTGGCAGTATGCTGCCATCCTCATGCAGGGCCTTCGTATCGCCATCCCGGCAGTGCTTCTGTGCGTCATCCCGGCCGAGGCCGTTACCAACGCGCTTAACGCTATGCCCGACTGGCTGTCCGGCGGCATGGCTGTCGGCGGCGGCATGGTCGCTTCCGTCGGTTACGCCATGGTCATCAACATGATGGCCACCAAGGAGACCTGGCCGTTCTTCGTCCTCGGCTTTGTCCTTGCTGCCATCCCTCAGCTCACGCTGATCGCCCTTGGTCTCATCGGCATCTCCCTTGCCCTCATCTACCTTGGCCTTAAGGATCTGGCCAAGCAGGGTGGCGGCATGGGCGGTGGCTCCGGCGACCCGCTCGGCGACATTCTGAACGATTACGAGTAGGAGGGGAGTGATACATATGGCAGAGAACAAGATTCAGCTCACCAAGGCTGACCGCAAGAAGGTTTGCTTCCGTCATCAGTTCCTTCAGGGCTCGTGGAACTACGAGCGTATGCAGAACGGCGGCTGGTGCTTCGCAATGATCCCTGCGATCAAGAAGCTCTACACCAGCAAGGATGACCAGATTGCCGCTCTTAAGCGCCACCTGGAGTTCTATAACACCCACCCCTATGTTTCCGCCCCCGTCATTGGCGTTACCCTCGCTCTCGAGGAGGAGCGCGCCAACGGTGCCCCGATTGACGACGTCGCCATCCAGGGCGTCAAGGTCGGTATGATGGGCCCGCTCGCCGGCGTCGGCGACCCCGTCTTCTGGTTCACCCTTCGCCCGATTCTGGGCGCTCTGGGCGCTTCCCTGGCCATGTCCGGCAGCATCGTCGGTCCGCTGCTGTTCTTCTTCGCGTGGAACATCATCCGTTACGCTTTCCTGTGGTACACGCAGGAGTTTGGCTACAAGGTCGGCTCCTCCATCGCCAAGGACCTCTCCGGTGGTCTGATGGGCAAGGTCACCGAGGGCGCTTCCATCCTGGGTATGTTCATCATCGGCGCCCTGGTCGAGCGCTGGGTGTCCATTTCCTTCACCCCGATCGTCTCCACGGTCAAGCAGTCTGCTGGCGCCTTTATCGACTGGGCTAGCCTGCCCTCCGGTTCCGAGGGTATCAAGGAAGCGCTGACGATGTACAACTCCGTCGGTGCTACCGCCCTTGATCAGATGAAGGTCACCACGCTTCAGGCCAACCTCGATCAGCTCATCCCCGGCCTTGCCGCCGTGTGCCTGACCCTGCTGGTCTGCAAGCTCCTCAAGAAGAAGGTCAGCCCGATCGTCATCATCCTGGCTCTCTTCGCCGTCGGCATCATCGGTCGCTTCTGCGGCTTCATGTAAGCACGCTTCGGCTTAAGACCGAGAGTTGCTAGGTAAGGGCTTTTGAGCCATTGAAACGGACCGCACCCGGTGGGTACACTGGATGCGGTCCGATTGTTTTTATTGGAGGGCGAGGCGCGTATGGCGCAATCTCAGAACAGCACGGTCGATCTGGCAACGCCGGCAACCTGCCTGATGGGGCTTACCAGCCACGGTAACGTGATGGTGGGCAATAAGGCGTTTGAGTATTACAACGAGCGCAATCCCGAGGATTATATTCAAATCCCGTGGGACGAGGTCGACTATATTGCCGCCGAGGTTTTACGCGGCACCAAGAAGATTACGCGTTTTGCCATCTTCACCAAGGACAACGGTCACTTTACGTTTTCGACGCGCGACGACAAAGAGACGCTTCGCGCGGTCCGCAAGTACGTCGACGAGGATAAGCTCGTGCGTTCGCCCGACTTTATCGATGTGACGGCCAAGGGCGCCAAGAGCATCCCCTCCGTTATCAAAAACCTTTTCCACAAAGGCAAGTAGTCATTAAAGAGCGCCCCCTCAAAGTGGGGCGCAGTCTCCCATGTGGCTCGATCGGGAAAGTGCATCCCAGTTCGAGCGTCGATTCCGGGATGTAGTTTCCGGAACGGGGTCGTTTGGGAAACCGTGTCCCGTTTCGAGCCGAAATTCTGGGTTACAGTTTCCCAGCGAGGTCTCATGGGGAAAGTCTGACCCAGAATTTGCCTGGATAGTGGGACGCACTTTCCGGAGGGCTGTTCCACCGCAACTTCGAAGAGTGGGTATACGCTGCATTACAGCGGCGTAAATCTGCTACACTAATACAACATGCCTCCGTAGCTCAGGGGATAGAGCACCGCTCTCCTAAAGCGGGTGTCGACGGTTCGAATCCGCCCGGGGGCACCAGAGGAATGTCGAGCCCGGTACCACCACGGTGCCGGGCTCTTCTGGTCTAAAGGCCGGATTCGGACCGTCGACACCCGCGTCACCAATTTCCCCGCGGGGGGGAGTTTTCGAATCCGCCCGGGGGCACCGGAGATTTGTCGAGCCCGGTACCACCACGGTGCCGGGCTCTTCTGGTCTAAGGGCAGGGTTCGAGCCGTCGACACCTGCGTCACCAATTTCCCGCGGGGGGGGGTTGAATTCGCCCGGGGGCACCAGAGATTGATCGAGCCCGGTACACCGCCACGGTGCCAGGCTCTTCTGGTTCATGCCATGCTAAAAACGAAGCGCCCGCTTGCTGGGGGAGCAAGCGGGCGCCTGTGAGCGAATATGTTTGCGGCGAAAGCCGCGATGAGCGGTGGGGTGGCGACTAGTTGGTCGTACCGGAATCGTCGCCCGTGCTCGTGCCCGAGCCCGAGCCCGAACCAGAAAGTGCGACCGTCAGCGTAATCGTGCTGTCGGTGGACTGCTTGCCAGTGGGGGAGACGCCCGTAACGGTGGCATCCTCGTTACCGCTTACGGGATTGCCGTTCTGGTCACAGAAGCCAATGTTATAGAAACCGGCGTTGTTGAGCGCGGTAACGGCGGCGGAGATGCTCTTGCCGTACAGGTTGC
>CABSNA010000128.1 GCA_902478865.1 uncultured Collinsella sp. | reverse complement strand
GAAGGCCTCCGGTTTCGACCGGGGGCCTTTTTCTATCTCGAGCCCGATCGCATTCGCATCACGCGCCTCCGTTTTTCTCTTACACTCCCCTTTTTGAAAGGATTTTCACCATGTCTCAGAACACCACCGCCACCGCCCAGCCCCGCACCGTCCAGACCGCCGACCGCGGCAAACTCGATGTCCGTGCCCTCGTCCTGCTCGCCATCCTGCTCGCCGCCGGCTTCATCCTCAACTTCACCGTCGGCAAGGCAGTCTCGAGCATTTCGGGCGGTATGATCAGCCCCGAGTTCATCATCTCGGCCTTCTGCCTCACCATTCTGGTCGTTCGTCCCAACATCGGTCAGGCGCTCGTCATTGGCCTCATCTCGGCTGCCGTGATCCAGATCACCACCACTTCGCCGTTCGTCGATTTTGCCGCCGAGGGCATCGCCGCCATGCTCATGGCCGGCATCGTCAACGCCGCCGGCAAGAACGGTCAGGTCAAGCCCGCCATCGCCATTGTTGCAACCTTCCTGACCACCTTTGTCTCCGGCGTCATCTTCATGGTCATCAAGATGGCCATGCTCGGCGTGGTAGGCGAGCTCGCCGCCGCCATGCTGCCCGTCGTTGCCATGACCGCCGTCTTTAACGCCATTCTGGTCGGCGCCCTCTACCTGCCCATCCAGAAGGCTCTTAGGCTCAACTAACCCGCTCGGCTTTACGAGCCACCCCATCTTGGCGTTCATTCGTCGCTCGCGTACCCAAGTACGCTTCGCTCCTCTTTCTTGCGCCAACCTGGGGCCCCTCGTAAAGCCGTCTCCGTGCTTCACCACCAAAGACTGTCCCAAACGACTAGCTTTTGGGGACGTTCTTAAACGACTAGTCATTAAAGAACGTCCCCAATGACTATGAAAGGTATCCATGGAAACGATCATCAACGTCGACGATGTCTCATTCTCCTATGGAACGCAGACCGAGCAGGCGGTCAGCCACATCTCGCTCAGCGTAAACAAGGGAGATTTCATCGGCATCATCGGGCCCTCGGGCGCCGGCAAGTCCACGCTTGCCGCCTGCCTGTCGGGCGCCGTGCCCCACCACTACACCGGCACGTTCTTTGGGTCCGTCATGGTCGACGGCCACGACACCTGTGAAGTCTCGCTCACCGACGTGTCGCAAATCGTCGGCAGTGTGCTGCAGGATATCGACACGCAGATGGTCGCTTCGGTCGTCGAGGACGAGATGCTCTTTGGCCTCGAGAACTTTGGCGTTCCCCACGACCAGATCGAGCAGCGCGTGAGCGAAACGCTCGAGACCGTCGGCATCAGCGACCTGCGCGACCGCGAGATCGCCACCCTCTCGGGCGGACAGAAGCAAAAGGTAGCCATCGCCGCCATCCTCGCCATGCGCCCGCACGTCTTGGTTCTCGACGAGCCCACCGCGGCACTCGACCCCGCCAGCTCCACGTTGGTCTTCGAGACGCTGCGTGAGGCAAACCGCGCACTTGGAATCACCATCGTCGTCGTTGAGCAAAAGGTCGCCCTGCTCTCGGAGTACTGCAACCGCGTGCTCGTGCTCAACCATGGCGAAATCGCGCTGCAGGGCGAGTCACACGAGGTCTTCGCGCATACCGACGAGCTCCGTGCCATCGGCGTCGACTGCCCTCGCGTCACGCGTATCTTCAATAGCCTCGAGGCCGATGGCCTGGTAAGCGGTACCCCCTGCTTGGATGTCGATGAGGCTGAGCGCCTGATTTCGGACATCGTCGACCCCGCACACGCGGCCATCGAAGCCCAGGCGCCCACCGGTTCCCCGCATGCACCGTCGTTGCGTCCTCATGCCAAGGACGCCGAACCCGTACTCACCTTCGACCATGTTGAGTTTGTCTATCCCAATGGCGGCGCCGCCGTACACGACCTTAGCCTGACGCTCTATCCTGGCGAGCTCGTGGGCATCGTCGGCCAGAACGGTGCCGGCAAGACCACGCTCACCAAGCTGCTCACGGGCCTGCTTAAGCCCGCCTCGGGCAGCGTGCGCGTTACGGGCCTGGATACTGCCGCGGTCCCCACGAGCCGTATCGCCCGCGAGGTCGCAACGCTCTTCCAAAACCCCGACCGCCAGATCTGCAAGGATACCGTGCTCGACGAGGTCGCCTTTGGCTTGGAGCTGGGCGGCATGGACCGTGCCGAGGCGCTGCGTCGCGCCCAGCTGGTCATCGACCGCTTTGGTCTGCCCGCCGACGAGGCACCGTTCTCGCTTTCGCGTGGCCAGCGACAAATGGTGGCACTTGCCTCCGTCGTAGTGGTTGAGCCCAAGATCGTCGTGCTCGACGAGCCCACGAGCGGCTTGGACTACCGCGAGTGCATGACCGTGATGGAAACGGTACGCACCATGGCCGAGCGCGGTTGCGCCGTCATCATGGTCTGCCACGATATGGAAGTCGTCTCGGATTTTGCCGAGCGCATTGTGGTAATGGCCGACGGTCGCATCCTCGACCGCGGCCGCACGCACGAGCTGTTCTCGAACATCGAACTCATGCAGCATGCCTACGTTGAGCCGCCCCAGGTCATCGAACTCTCGCGCCGTCTGGCATCTTCCGTCTCGCCCGCTTTTGCGCAGGTGAGCGAGGTCACCGATGTCGTTCGAATTACCAAGGAGATGGTCCACCGTGGTTAACGTCATCGACTACATGCCGGGCGATACGCTGCTGCATCGCCTGAATCCCGTCGTCAAACTGGGCCTCGCCGCCGCCATCATCGTCGGCATCTTTTTGTCCGACACCTACGTGGCGCTGCTGGGCTTTTTGGCACTCACCCTTGCGCTGGGTGCCTATGCCGGCGTCGTCGACCGTCTGTTTTCGCTGCTCAAGTTGCTGATTCCGCTCGCGCTTATCATGCTGGTGCTCCAGCTGGCCTTTATGCGCGATGGCAACGTGGTGTGGGGTTTTATCACCGACACGGGCCTCATCACAGGATCGAAGGCCTGCCTGCGCCTGCTGGGTGTGGCGTTACCGCTCATCCTCATGCTCATGGTGACCAAGCTCAACGACCTTGCCAACGCCTGCGTCGAGGTGCTGCACGTGCCGTATCGCTATGCCTTCACCTTTACCACGGCGTTGCGCTTTGTGCCGGTGTTTGGTCAGGAGATGAACGCCATCATGGAGGCGCAGACCGCACGCGGCGTCGAGTACGACACCAAGAACCCCATCAAGAAGCTTAAGCTCATGCTGCCACTGTGCGTGCCACTGCTCATCTCGAGCGTGGGCAAGACCGATGCCACAGCCTTGGCGGCAGAACAGCGCGGCTTCTATCTGCGTACGCGCGCCAGCTCGTACAAGCGCTACCCCATCAAGGGCCTGGACATCGCCGTACTCATCGTCAGCATCGCCCTCATCGCCATCGGCTTCCTGTTCTAGTTCACCACCGACAGCAACTGCCCAACGCAAAAGGCCTCGGCTCGCACCAAACGAGCCGAGGCCTTTACTGTTTCACCAGATAAAACCTACAACATTTACCTGTCCCTTTTTGGCAGGTCGGAAGCTAGAGGCGGTAGGGGGCACCGCTACGGATGATGGATTCGCGCACTAGGACGTCCATGGCGTCGAGGGTGATCTCGGGCATCTCTCGGTACTTTTGCAGCACCGATAGCTCGGTGCAGGCCAGAATGACGCGGTCGCAGCCGCTACGGGCGAACTCCCACATCACGCGGTCGAACTTATCCATATCGGGCTCACGTCCGGCCTTCACATCATCGTAGATAAGCGACATCACATCGTTCTGACGTTTCTCGCTGGGATAGACGACCTCAACACCCGCAGCCTTACATTCGCGGCCGTAGACGCCCGCGCCCACGGTGCCATCGGTGCCCATGATGCCGATCTTATGCACCGGCTCGGCCGGCATACTCAGGTTGGGGTCGAATTCGCACTCCCCCATCACCGCACCCGCAAGGGCATAACGAACCGACTCACGCGGCATGTGGATAATCGGCACCTTCGTAAACGACTGGATCTGGTCGTAGAAGTAGTGCGACGTGTTGCAGGGAATGGCAATGTGCGCACAGCCCAGCGACTCGAGTGCCTGGGCACACTCTTTCATGGTCGCCAGCAGCTTGGCATGCTCGCCGGTCTTAATGGCCAACGTGCGGTCGGGCATGGTCGACTTGGAGAGCACCACCATGTCGATATGTTCCTGATCGCAGGCAGCAGCCGTATGACGCACCACCTGGTCGTAGTAATACGACGTGGCCTCGGCGCCCATGCCGCCGATAACTCCCAGCTTTTCCATCGCCGCCTCCTTGGTGACGCTTGCGCAATTGCGCGTATCATACCCGCGCCCGCCCGATGCAAACCGGACGGGCGCCGCGCTCATCTACTTGTAATACGTCTTGAACAGCTTAAAGTGGCGCAGCTTGGTGTGCCACATGCGCAGCCAGCGGTTAAAGACAAAGTCGCCCTTCATAAACGAAGGGTCGGCGCCCTTGCCTTCCTTGTCCAGGCGATGAACCTTAGCGCGCAGTTCAGGATCCTTGACGTACTTGTCGACGACGCCCATGGGGACGACCATCCACAGGGCCTCGTCCTGAGCCGTCACAAACTCCGGCTCAAACGGGCGGTTGAACAC
>CABSNA010000127.1 GCA_902478865.1 uncultured Collinsella sp. | reverse complement strand
AGATGGCCAACAAAGTCACCCTCAAGCAGATCGCCCAGGAGGTGGGGCTTTCCCCCTCGTCGGTCTCGCTTGTGCTCAATAATCGGCCCTGTCGCATCTCGGAAGAAAACCGCAAGCTCATCAAAGAGGTCGCGGCGCGCAACCACTATGTTCCCAACCAGATCGCGCGCAGCCTGGTCATGCGCGAGTCGCGCACCCTGGGCCTTATCGTCCCTAACATCGAGAGCCGCTTTTTTGCCTCGCTCGCCGGTAGCCTGGAAAAGCGCTGCCGCGAGGACGGCTATGCGCTCTTCATTACCAGCTCGGGCGGAAGCGCCGATGACGATCTGGAGCTGCTGCGCCAGCTGGTGACGCGCGGCGTTGATGGCGTCTTCCTGGTCGTGGGCGACGAGTTCTCCGACGACCGCGCCCTGCGCGAAGAAGTCAGCCATCTGCCTATCCCTGCCGTGATGGTCGACCGTGCCATTGAGGGGCTCGAGTGCGACAAGGTGATGTTCGACCACGAGATGGGTGGCTACATGGCCACTCGCTATCTGATCGAGCAGGGCCACCGTCGCATTGCCTGCTTGGTTAACGCGCGCCGTTCCAATACGGGGCGTAAGCGACTTGCCGGCTATGAGCGCGCGCTGCGCGAGGTTGGCCTGCCTATCGACGCACGTTTGGAGTTTGAGAGCGAGTACTACATTCCGAGTGCCTACGAGGCCTCGGAGGCGGTGCTCGCAACTGATGCCACCGCCGTGTTCGCAAGTTCGGATAACATCGCCCTCGGTCTGCTCAAGCGCTTGCACGAGATGGGGAAGAGCATCCCGGGCGATATCTCGGTCGTAAGCTATGACAACTCGGCGGCCGACGTTCTCTTTGAGCCGGCGCTGACCGCGATTGAGCAGGATCCTGGTGTCCTTGCGGAGCATGCTTTTGGCTGCATGTCCAAGCGTCTTGCCGGTAGGGGCGGCAGGCGTGCCGAAGAGGTCGTCCTGGAGCCGGCGCTTATCGTTAAGGGCAGCGTGCTCGAACTTACCGAATGTAGCTAAGCGTACTTGTTTGTTTGCATAGATTGCATGCGGAGTGTCCGCTATTTGCCGGCAGGCACCCCGGCCCTCGTCCGTTAACTCTTCCGCTGGGCGAGCCTTAGACGCCGCGCACCGATAGGGTAAGGCAGCGGCTTGAAATTGGTGCTATATTCAGCTTGAGTTGTTTAATGCTAGTACGGGAGGCTGATATGGGGCTGTTCAAGAAGAAAAACCCGCAGGATGCCTTTGATCCCGATGTGTTTACCATCACGGATACGATTTTGGACCCGCCGCGGTTTACGTTTTTGCCGGCTATCTACCAGGATGCCACGCGCCGCAAGTGGGCCGTGCATCAGCGCGGCGGCGAGCCGAAGATTTTTGACTATGCGGACGTGTTGCAGTGCGAAGTGGCCGAGGCGGGCGATCCGGAGGCCGAAGAAGCGGTCTCTAAACAGGAATTTGCCCAGCGTATCGTGGCAAATCCTGCCAAGGCGACGAAAATAAACGCTGCCAAGCGTAATATGTGTCTTGGTATGGGCGTTGTTGTGGCGGTTCAGACGGGAAAAGACGAGGTTTCCAAATTAGAGATTCCCGTTATGACCGACGAAGTCAAACGCGATTCAAGTCTATATAAGTCGTATCGGAATGTCGCCGAGAAGATCAAGGCCGAATTTGATGCCATGGGAGGGCTGGCCTAATTTTGGCGGCATACGTTTCTGAATGAGGAGTCTGTGCAATGGCAGGCGAATCTTATGCAATTCCCCCCAAAGATCGTGCTGTTGAGGGAATTCTTTGGTATATCCAGCACCATCAGCTTGCCGGCGGTGATCGCCTGCCGGCCGAGCGCGTGCTGTGCGAAGAGATTGGCGTTTCGCGTACGGCGTTGCGTGCCGGTATCACGCGGCTCATCTCGTGTGGAACGCTCGAGAGCCGTCGCGGATCGGGTACGTATGTGTGTCCTCCCAAGCCGCTGAACATCTTCCAGGAAACGTATAACTTCTCCGATGCTGTGCGGACTGCCGGCCTGCACCCCTCTTCTCGTCTGGTTTCCACCGGGACCATCGAGGCGGATAAGACGCTTGCCGACAAGCTGAGGGTGGCTGTAGGCGCCCCTTTGCTCCGCATGCAGCGCGTTCGACTTATTGAGGGCGAGCCGGCGTCAATCGAGACGGCTCACGTTAACCTGTCCCTGTGCCCATCGCTTATCGAGCACGATTTTGAGTGCGAGAGCCTTTACGATGTCTTGCTCAAAGAAGGTGGCGTGCGTGTTGAGCATGGACGTGAGCATATCTCCATCTCGCGTTTGAACGCCGAAGAGGCCGAGCTGCTCCAGCAAGAAGAGGGAACGCCGGTGTTCTATGAGAGCTCGATCGAATTTGATAAGGACATGCGTTTTGTGGAGCATTGCAAATCGGTGATTTTGCCCACAAAGTTCCGCTTTGCCGATAACGGCGAAGAGAACGGCATGAGGAGCGTGGCAGGTGAACAATGGCTGAAACAGTAGATGCCACCCCGGTTTATATGCGCATTCGACGCCGCATCGAGGAACGTATCGAGCGCGGTATATATCCCGCGGGTTCCATGATTCCGTCCGAAAAAGACCTTGCCGAGGAATTTGGTACGACACGCTTGACCATCCGAAGCGCTGTCGATGAGCTGGTTCGGCGCGGGCAGATTCGCCGTGTTCGGGGAAAAGGTGCCTTTGTGGCGCAGAAAGTACCTGCTTTTTTTGAACGCACGGTCGGTTTCCGTGAATCGGTCCGTGCTTCGGGCGGCGAGCCGTCCGTCCGTATTCTCGCGCGTTCCAAGCGTTATGCGGGGCCATATTACGCCGACCTGTTTGGCATCGCCGAGGACGACCTGCTCTATTCCGTTCGACGCCTGAACTGCATAAACGGTAGCCCCGTATCGATTGAGACGGCGCTGATTCCCTGCCTGCTGTTCCCAACCATCGAAGATATTGACGTGTCGGTCTTCAGTTTGTACGAGACCTATGAGATGCTGGGCCGAAAGCCAGTCATGGCACAGGAAAAGCTCGATATCGAAGCGCTGGGCGCACGAGATGCCGGCCTCCTTGGACTGGAACAGGGCGATCTTGTTTTGCTTTTGGAATGCGTGAGCTATGACGCGAGCGGTCAGGCTATCGAGTATGTAAAGTCCTTCAATCGTGGCGATACGGGCGGCTACACCTATACGTACTAGCTGGTATTTTGTGAATAACGGCTGGGAAACTAACCAGTTTTGATCGTTGGGTCAGCTGTATATACAACCTTACAGGGCTCAAAATCGACCGTTCGCCGATGGGGATATATTAATCGACAAAGAGGTATCAAAAAGCCGTAACCTGTAACTGTGATTGGTATCAAATACTAATGATTTGTTACGAGGTGAGACGATGAAGATGCTCGATTACGTTCAGCTTGCCCATGTGCGTATGGGGGAGAACCTCGAGCGTTCGTCTGAGCTGGTAGCGCAGCTCGTTGATATTTTCCAGTCCGGTTCTTTTGACGCGCTGCGCATCGTTGCTTCGGGTTCGTCGCGCCATGCCGCCGATTGCGCCCGCGATTACCTGCAAGATGCCCTGCAAATGCAGGTGTCCGTTGTGACGCCCGAGGCCTTCGTTGATTTTGAACACACCTATCCGCAGCATGCGCTCAACATTGCCGTTTCGCAGAGTGGCTATTCGACCAATACGATTGCGGCGCTCGATTACATGCGCGCACACGATATGGCTGCAGTTGCGCTCACGGCAAACGTCGAGGCACCCATCAAGGAACACGCTGACATCGTTCTTGACTACGGTGTGGGCGTCGAGTCGGTGGACTTTGTGACTCTGGGCGTCGAGGTGCTCGTTGAGTACCTGGTGCTCTTTGGTATTTACGGCGGTCAGGCGCGCGGAACGATTGACGCCAAGGGCGTTGCCCAGCGTCTTGACGACCTGCGCGAGGCCATCCAGGCCAATGCCGTGATGTGCAAGTCCGCCGAGGCATATGTCCAAGACCACATGCTCGAGCTTTCTGAGCACACGCCCGCCATGGTCGTCGGCAACGGCCCCAACTATGGCGTTGCCGAAGAGGCGGCCCTCAAGCTGAGCGAGACCATCAAGATTCCTGCCATGCATCACGAAGGCGAGGAGTTCGTCCACGGTCCCGAGATGCAGATCGTTCCGGGCTATCTGGTGTTTATCGTCGACGATCCGCAGGGGTCGGAGCGTCTTGCGAATATCGCTGATGCGCTATCGAACGTTACGACAAAAACGGTGCTGCTCACGGCCCATCCCAAGGGTAGGGCTCACGAGGTTACGGTGCCTCAGGTGGCTCCGCTGCTCAGCGCAATTCCCAATTTGGTGTTCTTCCAGACGATTGCGGCAATGATCGCCGAGCGTCTGAAGTCATGGGACGTGCACCCGTATCTCGATGCCGTCTCCAAGCAAATGGAGGTCAAGGCAGAGGGCTACGAAGAATCAGTCAATGCGCTTAAGGCCAAAGCGGCCGAGTGTTACGGAATGTAAGCGGGTTTGATGCCCGTTGGCATGGGGGATGTGAAGACAACCCCAGAAAGGAGAGACAAATGAAGGAAACCGAGAAGATCGAGATCATGCATTTCGACCAGGAGGGCTATCTCG
>CABSNA010000126.1 GCA_902478865.1 uncultured Collinsella sp. | reverse complement strand
ATCGATACGACGAACTTTGCGCGCCAGATTGTGCTGGACTTTGAGTTTGCGCCGGTGCCAAAGCAGCGCCAGCGCCGTGGACTGCGCAACGAGATTATCGAGGTCGGCGCCGTCAAGCTCGATTGCCACGGCAACGTTATGGGCGAGTTCTCGCAGTTTGTGCAGACGGAATTTACCGAAGGCGTTGCGTTTCCCGTCCGCGAGCTTACGGGGATATCGGCTGTGGACACCGCGATGGCCGATCCTCTCTACATGGTGATCAAAAGGCTCAGCGATTGGATCGGTCGCTACTCCGCCCAGGTGGTTTGCTGGAGCGGGACGGACCGTCGACAGCTTTTGACCGAGTGCCAGGCAAAGCACATCGACCTTTCCGCATTTCCTACGGACTGGGCCGACCTGCAGGCGTTTTACACTTCGATTATGGACGTGGGCAGCCACGGGCGCGTCTCGTTGGGTGACGCGGCAACGTGGTTTGGCATCGAGTTTGACGAGTCGACGGGCCACGCCCACAGTGCCCTGGCCGATGCGTGCGTGACCGCCAAGTTGCTCAAGCAGGTGATGGACGGGGACTATCGCGTGAGTCCGCGCGCCCAGGAAGTCCGCCAGCGGTGGGGGGATAGGTGAGCGAGCTCAGACACGCCTTTCCAGCAAGTGCCCCGAGCTGGGCGATTTGCTGTTGAGGCTTAAGGCGGAGGGGAGGTAGGGGCGTTAGCTGTCTGCATGGCGCGTGCCTGTCGCGTATCGTTACTCTTCCTGCTGCTTGGCAGGCAAGATGTAGACGTTCTCGGCGTCCACGGCGATCTGCGTGGGGCGGTTGTAGAGGGTGTCGATCTCCTTTACGCTCTGCTTGAACGGCGCAACGTCGGGTGTCTTTGCCTGATGGAGCTTCTCGAGGAGTTTCTCGGATTGCCTGTCGTTGAACCTGCTGATGTCCTCTCCTGCGCCCTCGAGCGCCTCGTCGATGAGTGTATGGTCGCCTACGGGGGTCTTTGCGATGGCGTGACCGAGCAATTTGCCCGCGGACGCGATGCCGCCCAGCAGTGCCGCATCGACGGTGTCGGCAGTTCCCGCCTCGAGGGCGTCGTAACACTCGGTGTAGAGCTCGCGATACGCAATCGAATCGGCCTCGATCTTCGCGGTGGCGTCTGCGAGCTTTGCGGGCTCGAAGTTCTGGGCGAGCATGGGTTCGAGGAACAGCGAGAACGCGTGGGTGTAGGTGGCGAGCTGGCAGTCTTTGAGGTAGTCGAGCACCTTGTCGAGACGTCTGCCCAAGCCGTCTCGCACCTCGATGAACCCTTTCTTTTTCAGGTCTGACTGCGCCAGTGAGCGGAAGTGCTCTATGTCCTGCTCGGAGGCATGCATGATGTCGATTACCTTCATATGGGCGCTGGTCATTTCGATGGCGTTGTCGTAGTAGAGACCGTAGCTGTTGAGGATGTCTGCAAGTGTCTTGAGGTTGCCGCGCATGTTGGCCTTGTCGCGCTGACGCATATAGTCGAACATTTCGTCGACGGACTCCTGGATGGAGTCGAGCTTTTGGTTTATCTGCGCGATTGCGGCTGCCATGAACAGCGACGTCGGGTCGTAGGGCACTTGCGTGACACTTGTGGCGATGTCGCCCTCGACTACGTGGAAGCGTGCCTGTCCAAAGCCCTTGGCTGCGTCGCGGTAGCCCCCTGTGAGACCGCTGCCGTCCTTGAACGAGTTGAGTTTCGACGGATCGAGCGGGTTGCCAAATTTGTCAGTCGCCTGGAGCAACGTGGGTACGCTCACCGTGTTAGTGACGGTGCGAAACATCGAGGGGAGCGAGGTGAACGCCACGCCGAGCTGGGGAATTCGCTCGAGCGGCAGCTTGATGGCGCCGGAGATGTCCGCCCGCTCCTGGGTGAGCGCGAGGTGGATTTTGGTCGATGCGAGCTGTTTTGCCACGAGTTCCTCTCGGCCGCCGTCCGTTGAGGGTTTGATCTCGTTGTCTGCCATAGCGTGCTCCTTGTTTGCGTTGATCGCCGTGGGCATTATCTCATTGCTAGGTGGCTTGCCAGAGCGGGGTAGAGACCGAGCGTCTGGCAAAACTCGTTAACTGATTGCATTTCAGCGGATTGGGTTGATTGCAAGAGAAGGACGGCTATCCATCTGCCCTTCCCAGTTGAGTTCGCTTTGAGCTACTGTTCGTGCCTATGCTGCTTGGGCTCAAGCCTTCTCGCTGCCGCGAAGCAGGCCGTGGCCGCCATGGCTAATGCGATGCTGGCCATCCAAGCGGAGTCGCCGGTTACGGCGAGCTTTGGTTCATCGGTTGTCGTGTGTCCCGACCTTTTTGTAGACGCCTCGTCGGCGTCCTTTTCAGGAGTGGCAGGATCACTTTTGTTGTCGCCGGGTGAATCTACATCGGTCTTGCCGCCCGCCTGCTCCCCTTGGGCCTTCCCCTCCACGGTGAAGGATGCATCGGTCGCCGTCCCGTCCTTCCAGACGGCCGTGACGGTGTGTCCGCCGGCGGCAAGCGTGTCCAGGTAGGCCGGCTTGAGCTCGATAATCGTGCTGCCCTTGGTTGCGGTGTAGTTCTCAGTGGAGGCCTCATTTCCGTCCACGAGGAGACGCGTGAACTCATCGAGAGGACCGCTGAAGCGGAAGGTCAGACCGTCCTCGTTGCCCTTTGCATATGCCTGCCCGTTGCCCTTGGTGGCGGCATACAGCGGGGCGGTCACGTCGAAGGTGGCGTCCTCCGCGTCGTCGACATCAAAGGTCCGGACGCCAGTCTTGCCGTTACGCTCGGCGTAGGCGGAGCTGTAGACGAAGGTCTCATGACCCGCCTTGTCGAGGACCGCGAGGGCATGGATTTCAAACGAGCCCATCGAGAGCGACGTGGGGAACTCGATTTCGATATAGCCTCTTGCCGCATCGTAGCTGCAGCTCAACGTTTTACGGGCCTTTACAGAGTTCGGGTCCTCGACATAGCCGGGGTCGCCGAGAATCGGGGAGACAGACTTCACGCCGTCCGCGTCGCCTACATTGCAATAGATGCGGAGGAGCCCGCCGACAGGGACTCTCTTCGCGGAGATGGAAACGTTCGAGACCGTGGGCGGGTTCCGGTCGATCGCGCTGCCGGTCACCTCGAAGCACAGCTCGCTCGGGTCGGCAACCGAGAAAGTCGCGCCCGAGATGCCGTTGGCCCTGGCGTAGGAACTCTCGTACACATCGGTCTCGAACCCTAGGTCATCGGTGACCGAAAGGCCGATCAGCCTGTGCCTTCCGATCCTATTGCTGTTGAATGTGAGGTCGAACCCGTCGATAGACGAGCCTCCGTGATAATAGGCCGACGAAACGGAGCAGCCGTCGTCCTTATCCTCCCAGCCCCGCTGCAGTATGGGGGAAACGGAGCGAACGCCGTCCGGGTCCGCGACGGACCAAGAGATGTGGAAGTCGGCGCCGGTCGCGACCTCCCTGCTCGAGAGCGACACGGAGGACACGGTCGGCGGGTTCTGGTCCGCGGGCCCCTCGGTCACCTCATAGACGAGGGGGCTGGTGGCGAAGGTCGGAGAGTTGAGTCCCTTCTCCTCGGCATACGCCGCGTCGTAGACATCGGTAACCCATCCAAGGCTATCGGTCACGCCGAGGCCGATGATCCGGTACCTGCAGGGCCGGTCGCTCGGGGAGGTGGGGATATCGAAGCCCGCGGTCGTGTCGCCGGTCGACCGGAAGGCGAGGCGGGAGCTGTTGCCCTGGTCCCCGTCATCGCTATCGACGACGACCTCGACTATCGGCGTGACTGACCGCACCCCATCGGGGTCGTCCACATCGTAGCCGACATGCAGCGTGGAGCCGGCCGTGACTGTCGTCGCGGATAACGTCACGTTGGAGATGCTGGGCGGGTTCGGGTCCGACGCAGCGAGGGCGGTTGAGGGCAAAGCTAGCGCTACGGCGGCGGACAGCGGGACGAGCAGGCTAAGCGCGAAGCGCCTGGAGAATTCCAAGGAGGTCATTGACGATGCCGATCTTCCATAATTGTTGCAACGATACCAGTATATCTTTGGCCCACGCTAGCCTGATGTTCTTTCCGCGAACGGCTCGTTAGTTTAGAGACGGCGTATGGACGCCCGTCTCGTCCAAGTTTCTCGTAAGGGCGATTATGAGGGCATGAAGAGACTTTCTCGGAACAATCAATTGGGGATATCAAAGAAATGCTGGACGCCGCCCGATCGCTCAATGCCTTTGAGGCGAAATGCGGCGCATCGGCTACGTTGTTGAGATCATTTATCGAGCGATACGTCATTCCAGCCGAGGCCACCATCATGAGGCTTCTGTTCCTACGCCCCCGCAATCCCGCGGGCCGCACTCAGCAGCTCGTACTCCCTCTCGCTCCACTGGCGCAGCCCGGCAGCCTCGACGGCGTCGCGGCACAGGTCCAGGAATACCTCTGCACCCTCGCAGAAGCACTCGTAGGCAAAGTCACCCGAGCCGTCCGCGATGCACGTGCCGTCTGCAAAGAACTCCCAGCTGGACGGCTCGCGCGAGTCGTCTCCGAGCAGCTTGATCTGCAACACATGTGGATTGCCCGCAGCACAGAGTTCTTCCTCGAGCTTTTGTACCGTAAAGCGCATCTGGTGGGAGAGGCTGCTCTTTACCATGGCCGAGGCGTAGCCATTTGGCTTATCCAGAAGATGCATGTGATTCGGTT
>CABSNA010000125.1 GCA_902478865.1 uncultured Collinsella sp. | reverse complement strand
TAAGATCGTCGGCAGCGTCAGATGTGTATAAGAGACAGGACCTGGTTGCCCGGCTCGAATCGGGAACAGCGAGCTCTTCGGACTCTCAAAATGGCCAAGACTCTGGCGATAGCTCTGAATCCGCCGCAACCGACACCGGTGACGACACTTCCACAGACAGCGCCGCCACCCCCATCGACGAGGTCGAAAACCCCGACCTCAACCGCGCCCGCGGCGTATATCTCAGCAGCATTCCCGACTACGCCGGCAACCCCTACGTTGCCCTGCGCGCCGACAGCACCCACGCATTAGGCACACCGTCATTCACGCTCGATGAATACGAGCGCGCCACCGAAGAGGGCTGCTTTAAGAAGTTCTCCAAGCTCGACAGCCTGGGCCGCACCCGCAAAGCGCTCGCCTGCGTGGGCCCCGAATCACTCGGTCAAGGCGAGCGCGGCGATATCTCGCGTATCCATCCCGCTGGATGGCGCCAGCAGCGCTACGACTTTATTCCGGGCCAGAGCCTCTACAACCGCTGCCACCTTATCGCCTGGTCGCTCTGCGGCGAAAACGCCAACCGCAAGAATCTCCTCACCGGCACGCGTTATCTCAACGAGACGGGCATGCTGCCGTTTGAAGAGCAGATTCTCGGCTACATCCGCGATACGGGTAACCATGTGCTCTACCGTGTCACGCCCATGTATAACGAAGAGGAACTTGTCTGCCGTGGCGTGCGCCTTGAGGCGCAATCGGTCGAGGACCACGGCAAGACCCTCTGCTTCCACGTATACTGCTACAACCTGCAGCCGCACGTGCAGATCGACTACGCCACCGGCCGCAATCAGACCTCGGGAGTTTAGGGCCGACCAAGCTGCCCCAAAACCTAAAATGATCCGTTTTCCTCCGTCCCCAAGGGATCAAAAAGGGCCGCCCCGGTTACCCAGGGCGGCCCTTGCATCGGCATGCATGTTGCAGGCAAAACCACGCGTTACTTGGCGCGGCCCTCCTCATAGCGCTCGACCAGCTTGGCCTGAACGTCATAAGGCACCTGCTCATAGCCTGCGGGCTTCATGGTAAAGTCACCCGTGCCGCGCGTGATAGAGCGCAGGCGCGTCGAATAATCCGTCAGCTCTGCCAGCGGCGCCTGGGCAATGACCACGGTGTCGCCGCGCTCATCGGTCTCCATGCCCGTCACGCGACCGCGCGATGCCGAGATGTCGCCCATCACAGCGCCGGCGTAGCTTTCGGGAATAGTCACCGTGATTTCCTCGATGGGCTCCAGCACCACCGGGTCGGCATCGGCGCACGCCTTGCGCAGGCCGATGCGAGCCGCCGCGCGGAACGCCATCTCGTTGGAGTCGACGCTGTGATACGAGCCGTCGTACACAGCCACGCGAATGCCCGTGAGCGGGTAGCCGGCAATGATGCCGTCCTTCATGGTCTCCTGGACACCCTTGTCCACGGCGGGGATGAGCGAGCGCGGGATGCGGCCACCCACGACCTCGTCTACAAACTCATAGCCATCGCTCGTGCCGTCGGGCCCAATGAGCGGCTCAACGCGCAGCCAGCAGTCGCCATACTGACCGGCACCGCCAGTCTGTTTCTTGTGGCGGCCCTGGGCACTTGCCGTACGGCGAATGGTCTCGCGATACGGAATGCGGATCGGCACGCTCTTGGCCACGACTTTGGTGCGATCCTCCAAACGGTTGAGCAGCACCGAAACCTGCGCCTCACCAACGGCGGAGATAATGGTCTGGCCGGTCTCCTCGTCGCGGTCGATGCTCATGGTCGGATCGGCCTTGCAGGCCTTCTCGATAAACGTGTAGAGCTTCTCTTCGTCGCCGCGATTCTCGGCCTCGATGGCAATGCGGTACTGCGAGTTGGGGAACTTAAACGCCGCGGCCTCGACCTTACCGGTAATCGAGAGCGTGTCGCCCGTCTCGGCAGCCAGCTTGGGCGCCACGATGATGTCGCCGGCATAGGCGTGACCGACCTCGGTCATATCGCGGCCGCACATCACATACAGGTGAGCCAGACGGTCGCCCTTGCGGGTACGCGCGTTGATCAGCTCAAGACCCGGCTCAAGCGTACCCGTCAGCACCTTGATAAAGCTGATGCGACCCTGCTGCGGATCGGCCAGGGTCTTAAACACAAACGCCACCGGACGGTCATCGTCGCTCGAGATTTTGAGCGAATCACCGTCGATGAGCGGCATCTCGCCGTAGTCGGTCGGCGCCGGGAAGTACGTCGCGATGTCGTCCATCAGCGAGTTGACGCCCTGCTCCTTAATGCAATCGCCCGCAAAGACCGGCACAAAGATGCGCTCGGCAATCGCCTTCGACAGCAAGCCCTCAAGCTCCTCCTGCGTCAGCGTCTCCTCGCCTTCCAAGTACTTCATCATCAGTTCGTCGTCAGCCTCGGCCACCAGCTCGCACAGATGGTCATGGGCCTCCTCGGCCTGGGCACGATACTCCTCGGGAATCTCTGACTCAACGGCTTCGGTGCCGTTGCAATGGCGCGCCTTCATGCGCACCAGGTCGATGATGCCGTCAAAGTCCTCGCCCTCGCCCCAGGGAAGGGTCACGGCGCCCAGGCGCGTGCCAAAGCGCTCCTGCAGCAGGTCCATCGTGGTCGCAAAGCTGGCCTCGGAGCGCGACAGGCGGTTTACGAACACCGCACGCGCCAGGCGCAGGTCCTCGGCGGCATACCAGAGCTTAACCGTCGTAGGCTGCGGGCCGGCCTCGGCGTCGACCACAAACAGAGCCGTCTCGCAGACGCTCATCGCGGCAAAGGCGTCGCCGATAAAATCGGGGTAGCACGGGGCATCGAGCACATTGATGCGCGCGCCCTTCCAGTCGATCGGCGCGATGGTCGTCGAGATGGAAAATGCACGCTTGACCTCTTCGGGGTCATAGTCGAGCGTGGGCTTGGTGCCGTCGTGGCCGCCCAGGCGGGCGGTCTTGCCGGAAAGGTGGAGCATGGCCTCGGCGAGTGAAGTCTTGCCCACCCCGCCTTGGCCTACGAGCACCACGTTCCTTACGTTACCGGTCTTGGGAGCACCCATGATGACCTCCTTGCAGGGCCGCGCGCATTGCGCGACGCCAACGGGGAGAGTTCGCGGTCGGTGCCATCCCGGGAGCAGCATGGTCGGCAGCCGAGCCGACTCACCCTCCAAATGTCCTATGCCACCACCCTACCCTCACGGGCGGCTGTCCATACATACCTTTCGGCGCACGTATGAATACAGGCGGCGAGAGGAAGAGACAAGCTTGTGAGGCGATTATTGAACCCCGTCGATGCAAACAAAAAGCCGCCACAGACCGTAAGACCTGCGGCGGCTTCGCCTCAATTAATAGTTGAGTAAATTCCTGAGCCTATCCCTCGATACGGCTCAAGAACTCACGGGTGCGCTGCTCACGCGGATGGTCGATGACCTGCTCGGCAGGACCCTCCTCGACAATGCGGCCGCCATCCATAAAGACCACGCGGTCGGCAACATCGCGCGCAAACTGCATCGCGTGGGTCACAATCACCATCGTCATATTCTGCGCGGCAAGGTCTTTAATGACACGCAGCACCTCGGCCGTCAGCTCGGGATCAAGTGCCGAGGTCGGCTCGTCAAAGAACAGGATCTCCGGATCGAGCGCCAAGGCGCGGGCGATACTCACACGCTGTTGCTGGCCGCCCGAAAGCTCACATGGCACCTTGTTCTCGTTGCCCGTAAGCCCCATCTGAGCAATCAATTCATGCGCACGAGCTTCCGCCTGCTCGCGCGGGCGCTTAAGCACGCGGATCGGCGCGTCGATGATGTTTTTCATCACGGTATAGTGCGGGAACAGGTTGTAATTTTGGAACACCAGGCCGAATCGCGAGCGCGCCTGCTTGGGCACATCGCCCTTCGCATAGACCGCGCCCGAACCCGCATCCGTCGCAACGGCAAGGTCACCAAACGAGAGCGAGCCGCCGTCGAGTGTCTCGAGCAGCGTGGCACACCGCAGCAGCGTGGACTTGCCGCCGCCCGAAGGCCCGATAATCGCCACGACCTCGCCACGCTTCACCTCGAGCGAGATATCCTTGAGCACCTCATTGCCGCCAAACGCCTTACGTGCGCTTTCGATTTTCATCACTGAGTTAGTCATGATAATAGTCCAGCTTCTTTTCGGCGGCGCCCAGCAGCATCTCGACCACAAAGTTAAAGACCCAGTAGATCAGCGCCGCAATCGCAAACGGCACCATGCTCACCTGCGAGGCGACCAGCGCCTTGGCGGTCGAGAACATCTCACCCACGCCGATGGCAAATGCCAACGACGTGTCCTTGACCAGCGTGATGATCTCGTTGCCCATCGCCGGCAGAATGCGCTTGGCGACCTGCGGCATCACGATATACAGAAACGTCTGCACGCGCGAATAGCCCAGCACCTCGGCAGCCTCGTATTGACCGCGAGGAATGGACTGCAGGCCCGAGCGATAGATCTCGGCAAAGTAACCGGCGTAGTTGATGATGAACGCCACGACGCACGCCGTCCACTTGGAATCGGGCGTGAGCGAAATGCCAAACACGTAGTACGGGGCAAAGTAGATGGCAAACATCTGCAGCATGAGCGGCGTACCGCGCATGACCGAAATGTAGATGCGCGCAATCCAGCGAAGCGGCGCGATTTTGCTCATGCGCATAAACGCCACGGGGATTCCCAGCGGAATCGACCCCAGCAG
>CABSNA010000124.1 GCA_902478865.1 uncultured Collinsella sp. | reverse complement strand
AACCGTGACAGTCGACCTTTCCAACACCTACCTGGACTGGGCCGAGCGCAATATGCGCCAGAACGGCTTTGTTGGTCCGCAGCATCATTTTGTGCGCGACGACGTGCTTGCCTGGATTCGCGACCAGCGCCAGACGCGCAACCGCTGGGACCTGATCTTTGTCGACCCGCCCACGTTCTCGAACTCGTCCAAGATGGGCCGCCGTACCTGGGATGTCCAGCGCGACCATGTTGAGCTTTTGGCCGGCGTATCTCGCCTGCTCGCACAGGGCGGACATGCCATCTTTAGCTGCAACCTGCGCGGCTTCCGCCCCGAGACACGCAAGCTCGCCCGCGCGGGCGTCGTGCTAGAGGACATTACGGCGCAGACCATCCCCGAGGACTTCGCGCGCAACCAGAAGGTGCACCATTGCTATATCGTGCGCCGCCTGCCCATCGAGGACGCCATGGCCGAGGTCGGCTTTAGCGCCGAGGAAATTGCCGAACGAACCGAGGAGCTGCGCAGCCCCGAGGTCCGCAAGCCTCGCGCAGCAACACCCGCGCACGCGCAGGCCGGCAACGGCAAGTCCAACTTTGCCGGCAAGCCCTCCCCCGCCGGCAAGCCCAAAAAGAAGAGGTTCTACGCCAGCAAGCCCAAGGGCAAATAACAAAGTTGCGGTGGAATACGGACTATTTTGCCTGGAATTAGGCAAATTTAGACCGTATTTCACCGCAACTCATAGTGGGATGGCGGACGCCGTCTATCCCTGGGTAACCAACCGGTAGCCGATGCCCACGTGCGTCTGGATATAGCGCGGATGTGCGGGGTCGAACTCGATCTTCTTGCGCAGCGTGCCCATAAAGACGCGCAGGCTCGCCAGGTCGCTCTTAGTTGCCGTGCCCCAAATCTCGTGCAGGATAAACTGGTGCGTTAGTACCTTGTCGGCGTTATGTGCCAGCAGGCACAAGAGCTTGTACTCAATCGGCGTCAGATGCAGCTCCTCGCCATCCATCGTGGCAATGCCGGCATCAAAGTCGATATGCAGCTCACCGGTATCGAACGAGCCCTCGGAGGCAACACCACCCGTTTGCGCATACGAAAGGCGCCTGAGCGTCGTGCGAATGCGTGCAAGCAGTTCCTCGACCGAAAACGGCTTGGTCAGGTAGTCATCGGCGCCGGCATCGAGCGCGCGAATCTTGTCCGCGTCCTCGCTGCGCGCCGAGACCACGATGATCGGCATGCCCGACCATGCGCGCACCGACTCCACCACCTTGACGCCGTCCATATCGGGCAGGCCCAGATCGAGCAGCACGATGCTCGGTGCCTGCGATGAGGCGGCGGCGATGGCGGCATGGGCGGTCTCCACGGCCATATGACGCAAGCCGTGCGCCTCGAGCGCGGCAACAATAAGGTTGCGGACGGCGGGATCGTCCTCAACGACCAAGATGAGCGGTTTTACGGCAGAGTTCGGCACAGCGCTACTCCTTATCAAACGAAACATCGGCGACGGGAAGCCCAATCGTAAAGACCGAGCCGTGCGGGTCCGCCGCGGCAACCTCTATGCTACCGCCATGCGCCAGCGCAATGGAGCGGCAGAGCGAAAGACCCAGACCCACGCTGCGATGGCTGTCGGCAAGACCGTGGTTGGCGGTGTAGAACGACTCAAAGATTCGCTCGCGGTCCTCGGGCGCAATGCCCGGGCCGTCATCGGCCACCGAGCACGCCACGCGTCCATCGTCGACGCCAATCGAAATCACAATGTGCGAGCCTGCGGGCGTATACGTGATGGCGTTGTTCACCAGATTGACCACCAGCTGCACCATCAGACGCGCATCGACGTTGACGAGCGCCGGCTCGTCGCACGGCACCACCTTAAGATCGTGCTCACGCACGGCCGGACTTACGTGGCGCAGCGCCTCCTCAACGATATCGTCCATGAGCTCGAGCGTGGTCGACAGATGCATGCCGCCGCCCTCGAGCTTGGTGATGGCGAGCAGGTTCTCGACAGTGGCGTTGAGCCACAGCGCATCTGAGCGAATGGATAGAAGCAGGCCGCGGCGCGTCTGGGCATCGAGCACCGCGGTGCCGGTCGAGCCCTGGTCGAGCAGCACGTCGGCATTACCCGAAATACTGGTGAGCGGCGTGCGCAAATCGTGCGAGATGGAGCGCAGCAGGTTGGCGCGCAGCTGCTCGTTTTTGGCGAGCACCGCCGCCTCCTCGCGGGCCTCCATGGCGCGGGCGCGATCGAGTGCCAGCTCGCCTTCGCTCACAATGGCATCGGCAAGTGTCCGTTCCTCGTGTGTTAGCACATCGGGCTCGGCAACGATAGCCAGCACGCCCACCACCGAGGCGGGGTCGCCCGAGCGCACGAAGCCGTCGCCCGTGCGAACCGTCAGGTAGATGCCATAGAACGCCGATCCGCCAAACGTGGCGTCAAGCGGCGTTCCCACATAGGCGGACGCCGAGAGCCGCGGCGGCATCTGCGGCGCCAGCTCGTGCACCGGGGCGGCATCGCCCACGGCCGTGTACGTCGCACGCGGCAGCAGGTCATCGCCCTCGGCGTCGGCGCTGTACCACACAACCGGACAGCCCGAAAGACGCGCCAGCTGCGTGGCCATGGCATGGACAATCTGATGCTGATCGGCGCACCGCTGCAGCATGCGGTTGGTCTCGAGCACCATATGCGTGCGGCGGTCGCTGGCGGCAGCCTGTGCCAAGGCGCGGCGCAGGGCCAACGCAATCGAGCTCGACACAAGCGAAACCACGAACATGATGAAGAACATGCCGGGATAGCCGCGGTCGATAAGCGACAGCGAGTAGCGCGGGTCGACAAACAAAAAGTTGTAGAGCGCCACGGCGGCAGCCGAGCTCAGCAAGCAATACAGGCGACTCCAGGTAAAGAATGCGCACAGCTGAACGGCGAACACATAGACGATCATGATGCTCGGCGCGAGACCCGGATGGTCGAGCAGCGCGCCCACAATCGTCGCCGCGACCAGCAGCCCCACCGATACGCAGGCGTCATACAGAGGAGTGCGGCGCGTCAGCGTTGTGCGCCGCCACCAAAAACTATCGGCAATATCGCCGTCCGTACGGACGTCCATCAGCGTCCCGCCCCTCTCTCAAAAACAAAAACCACCACAAAGGGGACAGGCACCCTTGTGGTGGTTTCCCCTTGTGGTGGTTCCAAGTGTAAAGCCTTTGCAACCTGCGGTCGTTAGACAAACAGCACGTGCGCGAGCAGTGCGCACACGCACGCCGCGACAAGCACCGTCACCACGATCGAAATCACGCGGTCGGCCATGTCCATGTTGGCCCGATTCGTAAAGAACCGATCTTCGGCGGCATCGGCGCGTACCTCACGCACCAGCTCGGTCGCAAGATCGCAACCGTCAAGCACCTTTGCATCCATGGTTTCCTCCCAGGACTCAATCCCCGTCAATACAAACCCGCCCGTTCGCAGACAAACCTCGAGCGTCGACTACGGCCGCTCATTGGGGGCCAGGCGCTGCATCTTGTTCACGGCCTTGAACTTGGTGAACAGCGGCACGTACTCAAAGCTCACGTTGGAGTTCTCCAGGCCGTACCAACGCGCGGGCGTGCCGGCGGCGCGGCGGATGATGTACTTGAGCGTGATGGCCGTACGCTCGCTGGGCTCCACATCGCTTTCGGGCGCCAGAAGCTTACGGATCAGGACGAACTTGAACGTGCCGATGTTACCCGGATCCTTGTAGACCGAGTAGTCATGCGTCTGCGGCGGCAGCTCGCCGGTGGCAGCCAGGTCCTGAACAACCTGACGCAGGTAGGCATTGACGCGCTGGTTGATCTTGTAGCCCAGGTACAGGTGCACGCGGAACACGTAGTCGGTGCCGAACGTCTCGACCGAATAGGCAAAGGTGTGCGGTTCGTCCATGGTCTCGACATTCACGAACCACCAGGCGCGGGCACGCTTGGGATGCTTGTCCAAGATCGAATAGACGATATCGCGGTCGATGTAGTCGGTATGGGTGTCCTTGGTCAGGTACACGACGTTGTCACTCATGCGCTCGTAACGGTCGTCGTCGCGCAGGCGCTTGAGCTGCGGCAGGTAGCTGCGCAGCGGCAGCAGCGTAAACTGGCGCTGCTCGACCGCCGTGCCGTTGTACCAGCACACCATAATGCCCATGATGAGTGCAGCCATGAGGATGGTGAAATAGCCGCCGTGGAAGAACTTGGTGAGCGAGCTCACGAAGAAGAAGCCTTCGAGCAAAAGGAAGAAGGCCGCGAAGATCCACGGAGCAACCTTGAGCTTGCGCTCCTCGTGCAGGTAGAAGAAGAGCAGCAGCGTGGTGCACATCATAGTCAGCGTAATGGCAAGGCCGTACGCGGCTTCCATATGCGCCGAGTTCTGGAACAGCAGCACCACGATGACGCAGCCGACAAGCATGACGTTGTTGACCATGGGGATGTAGAGCTGGCCCTTGGTCTCGGCAGGGTAGAAGACCTGCATGTGCGGCATGAGGTCCAGACGGCTGGCCTCGGACACCAGCGAGAATGCGCCGGTGATGAGCGCCTGCGAGGCAATGATGGCCGCAACGGTGGAAAGGCCTACGGCAAACGGACGCAGGCCCGGGGCGAGCATCTGGTAGAACGGGTTGAGGTCGGCAATGCCCATGAGCTCGGGGTTGGCAGCGTTGTTCATAAGCCAAGCGCCCTGGCCCATATAGGAAAGCAGCAGGCAGCACTTAACGAACGGCCAGGT
>CABSNA010000123.1 GCA_902478865.1 uncultured Collinsella sp. | reverse complement strand
GAACCCCCGAGCATGCCGTAATCGGCAAAATCAAAGCTGCAGGTAGACGACTTGCGCATTCCGAGAAATGCAGGGTATGGACGGCCGGCCCGGGTCCGGCCCCGTAATCCGGCATAGTTTTGAAATGAAACTAATTCACTAGCAGGCAAACTAGGACGTTCTAGCGCCTTGTCGCCGACTAATTTCCGATTTCCAACCAGTTGCACAAAACATTTGCTCGCAGTCGCGTCTCGGCGCACTTCATTGCCTCGGATTTGGCTATATATCGAATCCCCAAGCGACTGCAGACGCTTTTGACAATGGTGTCTAGCTGCGTTTTGTCGTTAAGCATATCGTGGGTTACCAGAAACACGTCGAAACCCATGCTCTGGAGCGCAGTCATGCGCTCCGCATCGTGGTCAAGTACCGCGCCTGATCCATGAATGACTTCACCTTGGATCTCGATAATTACCGCCTTCATTAGGATTGGGTTTACAACCACGATGTCGCCGTAGCAAACCTTTTGACCTGCGATGCTTTGGGCTGCCACGGATAGAGGGGTTAAATCGTTGAGGTACACGTAACTGAATCCTGCACCACCAAGACGTCGAGAACGACTTAGAAGCAGGACTCCCGCGACCTCGAGTGGAGACGCAGCAATACCGATTACCTGCTGAGCGGCATCATAAAATTGCTTTCCCCACATTTGACTTTTGACCTTGTCGGCGAAACGATGCAGGTCGCTCAGTTCGATGAGCGGCTTTCTCATCCAGAGAGAAGTACCTTTGAGTTTCGTAACCTCTCTTCCATCTTCACGGTTGCTCGTTTGGCTATCATTATCTGGGTCCTTAACGGTTGCGCGGGCATAAACTCGTTTCCAAGGAACCTCGTCTTCGCTTTCTCCAAGTTCGAACAGATCCTGCGTGCTGGAATTGCGATTCTCCTCTACCGCCAGTTTTAACTGCATTTCGGCAGCGGGAGCCGGCTCGAAAACAGAAAACCAGCCGCATAGTTCGTACATAGCCAGCACGAGATCTATTTGAGATACAAAGCGTGTCATTGTAAATAACGTGTTAAGCGGATTAGTGACACTAAAGCCTAAATGAGCGTCGATTGTTGTGCCGGCATCCGATACCCCTTCCCAGCGAATAGTGGAGCGCAAACCCGAGTGGTGGTTACAACAACCTGGTGAAGCAACAGTAATAATCGGGGCCTTGAGAACGTCGGTTACGAAAGGGGCTTGGGCTAGGGCTCGCCAGCCGTCATCGGTGCTGGGCAAGCGCGGGTAGAGGTCGCGCACCTGCGGTGGGCAGCGCCAGTAGCGGAATGCGGTATTTGCGCAGACGATTTCGTCCATGAGTGCCTCCCCTAGCATTGGGCGTAAGCCATGTAGCTTGCGGAGCCGATTATCGATCTGCGTATCATGCGGGTAAGTACCGGAAGCTGGCCAAATGCTGGCCAATAACTTGACGAGTTTCGCCAACAGACCGTCTTGCGATGCAAATCTGCTGGTATGAGTTGCGGTGCAATGGTCCCTGTCTCCATATTTGTGCTCGGATCGCACAAATATTTCAACGAAAGAACGCATGCGTATCAGGCGGGGTGTGCGATGACGTCAGCAACCCGACTGGTTGATATCAGCGACACGCCAGTGCATTTCAATTCGATTTTGGTGTCACCCTTGGTGTCAAATAGAAAAAGGCCAGAGGCTTAATACCTCTGACCTGTGCATTTGATGGTGGGCGATACAAGATTCGAACTTGTGACCCCATCCGTGTGAAGGATATGCTCTACCCCTGAGCCAATCGCCCGTCGCCTTTCGGCAAAAGAGATACTAACATAGCCACGCGCGGTTTACCAAGAACTTTTTGCCCTCGATTTTAAATTCGTGGGAGCAAACCGCGCAACCGCAATCAGGGTACGCGACAAACCACCAGTTCAACAGCCCTTTATCGCTTGATCCACGAAGTCTCAGGACGGCAGATAAGTCGCGCGTTGTTGTAAGCCATGTCGAGCGTGAGACAGGTACGCGCTGCGTAGAAACCGTCCTCGCGCTGGATGGTCAGCTCCAGCTCGGGCTTGTCGCCGGTCAGGCACAGCGGCAAGAGCAGCTGGATCCGGCCGCCGTAGAACTGCGGCACGGCGAGCGTGTAATTGGCGGCGGCGCGTCGGGCGGCCTCGACGACGGCTCCCTCAAAGGCGCGGCGCAGCAGCAGCGAGCTGCCCTCCCCCATCAGGCTAGCGGGAATACGCGTGAGGTTTTCCTCGTCGCCCAGAATGTGGTCGATGTTGGAGCGGATGGGCAGGCGGTAGTCAAAGACCAGCTCGGAGGGGTCCTCGGCATAGCGCACGCGGCACGGCAAGTACTCAAACGAGACCAGCATGGGGTCGCTCTCCTTAAAGATGCCCTTCAAAAACCAGCGCTGGCGCGCGTCGGGCTTGGTGTTGGGCTCAAACAGGCCGTAGATGGTCTCGTAGCGGCGCGTGTACAGGCCGGTGTTGAACAGGCAGCGGTCCTCGTCGAACACCAGCGGCAGATTGGACGGCGTGGTCTGGTCCACGTCGCGCTCGGTCAGGAACACCGCGCGGCTAAACGAGAACGACAGGTAGTTTTTGAGGATGCGGTTGCCGGGACCCCAGTCCTCGGGGTCGGCGAGGTCGATCAAGCGGTCGTAGCAGGGCTCGGGGCAAAACGCGAAGTCGTACACATTGCTGCACAGAGTGCTGGGGATCTCCATGTGGTGTCCAATCAATTCATTAACCTGCGTGCGGACGCTTAGATTCTATACGAGCGACAGATCGCCCGTGCCCGCAACGAATCCGCAGCGCAGCTCTTCGGCTATCTCGCTGTTCGTGCGGCGACTGGAAACGAGGTCCTGGATCCAGGCGTAGTACTGGTTGTCTTTTGGTTCGGGGCTGTCAGACAGCACGACCGGAGTGCCTGCGAACCTTAAGACGGACAACGCAAAGACAAGGCTGGTTCGTTTGTTACCGTCTTCAAAGATGTGGTCCTTGACCATGTGCTCGGCCACGTAGGTGACCTGGTCAAAGATGTCTGCGAAGCGATCGGCCGGCGATTGACCGAATATCGTACAGAATGCACCCGCAAGCACGGACTCGACGCTTCCAAGCTCAAGCGCGGCCCGGTCGCCTGTGGCGTCGGTTGTATAGCAGCGCCCGACCGTTATCAGCGTGCTGTGCAGGCGCATCACGGCCGCGGCCATATCTTCGAGCGAACCGGCATCATCGAGCACGAGCGGCGCGATCGGATGCGCTCCCCGCTTCGTGTCCGCCATCATGAGTTCTCCAAGAGCCTGAGCGCGTTGGGCATGTTCGAAATGGTCAGCCGAATAGCTTCGTCGATTGACGTGGTGCCGCCGAGCAAAATCGGTGATGCTGAATTTGCCACGTGCGCAGTTGAATGATCTTCTTGAGCAACGCAATCAGCGCCGTCATCTTGTTGAACATGGCTCCAAGGCATGTCTTACTCCTCTATAGCTTTACAGACGAAATAGCCTGCGAGTCGTACTCCAGAGCAATCGGTTGCCAGACGAGGTCTTCGATGGTGCAGTTTAGGGTGTCTGCAAGCGCCAATGCCGAGGAAACCGAGGCGCGGCGTAGGTCGAGCTGGTTCTGCTCATAGAGTTGTATGGCGCGAAGCTTAACCCCCGATTGGGCGGCGAGCTGTTTTTGCGTTAGTCCGGCAGCCTTTCGTGCCGCCTTGAGGCCCTTTTTGTCTGCCTGGGCGTTGTTCCATTTTTCGATGACAATCTGGGCGAATTTATCTTCGGAGGCCTCGTGGAGCGGATGGTACGAGCCGATGATCCAATCGAGCGGAGCGACTTCGAGTAGCTTATTAAAGCCCAAGCTGCTCATCCATTGCGTATAGGCCATAACCCACCCCGCCCAATACTGAGGCGAACGGTCGAACGGATAGGTCTCCCTACATCTGACGGGGGTCAGTCCCGCATGGGCGATAATATCGCGCGCGAGCTCGTCGCCCGCCATGCCGCAGACGACGCGAGGCATACCGCGCTCAAACTGTTTCATCTCAAGAGCGTTCGACATGATCGCCGTCAACTCGGCTGGAGTCAGCCCTTGGTCACAGAGAGCAAAATCGACCGCCTCGCCCAGCGTTCTCATTGCATCCTCGAGATACATCTCACTGTAGGCGTAGGTCATCGCCCGTCATCCCCTCTCGAATGATATCGACGATACGTAATCCCTCAAACGGGTTTTCGGCAAGGAGCTCCCGATACTGCGCCCTTGCCGCTTCATCTCGTTCCTTGGCCAATGGACCATACAGAGCTTGCTGCGCACGTTCAAATCCAGCAAAACGAATGCTCTTAAACGCACGCTCGCTTTTGAGCACAATCTGCTCCCCCAGGTTACCGAGCCTCATAGATCGTCCAAGCTGATTGACGGTGATCGTATTGTTTACAAAAGCTCTGGCATAGCTAAAGTACGAGTCGTCCGCACGCCACCCCCTTATTACGTCGCAAGTGCTCGTCTGAGGTAGAAAGTGATCATGGAGATATTCGCACGCCCCCGCGGCAATGGCGGTATCTTTGCGAAAAGAACGATGCTCAACGAGCAACGCGATCCAATGCAGGACGCAATATTGCGGCAATAGCAAGTCGAGAACTTTGAGATCGGCTATATCGAGTTCATAGCGATTCGCAAAGCCATCGGCATCGCGCGAGCATGCCCATTCCCTTGCAAGGTCGAGGCTCTCTGTGCAATAGAATCCCTGTCCATAGTCGTTATGGATTTTCCCCAGGCCAAGCTGGGG
>CABSNA010000122.1 GCA_902478865.1 uncultured Collinsella sp. | reverse complement strand
TGGGCGGTACGGGTAGTCGAATGGGCGGCGGAGGGTCTTATGCGGCGGAGGAGGCATCGTCCTCGTCCAGGACGGCGAAGAGCTTCTTGCCGTCAAGGAGACGTGTGGTGACGTTTCTCATGCGGCCGATCTCAACGGTACGCAGCGTGTCGTCGGCGCCTCGCGCGTCATAGACCGTTCCCAGCAAATACGAGATGCCGTCTCGTTGCTTGATGGCAAAGGGCCGGAGTGTCATCCGCGCCACTTCGACCTCTCCGCGTGCCGTGACACTCGAAATATCAAAACTCACCGTGGTTCCGTGGTCGATGGCCTGCTCGATGAGCTCGCAGGCATCGATGCGCTTGACGGGCGTGCGTATGGCCTTGGTGGATTTGTCGCCTGCGCTTGGAGCAGGCTCGGGTGCATCGAGGTAGCCGCGAACGTCGGCACTCGCCATGGCGACCAGGTGCTGCGCCATGCTTTTTCGAATGGCGATGGGCGTAGAGCGGTTGCGCATGACCATGCCGTGGAGCCGGATGATCTCTTCGTCGGTGAGCGGACGGGTCAAGAGCCGATACCCCACGCCGCGCTTGTATTCAATTTCGTATCCGGCATGGCGAAGTGCGGAGATGGCGGTGTAGATGCTGCGCCGCGCCGCCGAGATGGGCATGCGGGCGGGGTCGTCGGGATGGGCGAGACGCCGGATCAACTCATCGGAAAGCATGGCCTTGTCCTCGCCGGTGTTTTCGCTTAATAGTTGCAGGATGCGAACGGCGCGATAGGCTGCCATCGAGGCGGCGCCCCTCGTCGTGGTCTCGTAGGTTTCAACAGCGGCTTCGGTCATGGTGCCCACGTCCTTTCCGTTTTGGGTGGCGACGGTATGGAGCCTAGGGCGCGGGGCTTTCCCAGGGGTGCAGGACACTCCGGGCGGTCGGTAGTCGTCGGCAAGCGGCGGGTCGAGTTTTCAACAGCCCTGCTCAACTGATCAAAATCTTGCCAAAAGCTTGACGGATACTGTTGAAAAAAGCGCCCCTCGGCTTGCCGAGAGGCGCTGGCGTGATGCGCTGGAACGCGTTCGGTGGCGCTGTGGCGATTAGAAGTCGGCGTTGCCCACGGTGCGCGGGTGCGGCAGGACGTCGCGGATGTTGCCCACGCCGGTCAGATACATGACCAAGCGCTCGAAGCCCAAGCCGTAGCCGGCGTGCTTGCAGGAACCGTAGCGGCGCAGGTCAAGGTAGTACTTGTACTGCTCGGGATTCATGCCCAGGTCCTTGATGCGGGCCTCGAGCAGATCCAGGCGCTCCTCGCGCTGGGAGCCGCCGATAATCTCGCCGATACCGGGAACCAGGCAGTCGGCGGCGGCGACGGTCTTGCCGTCCTCGTTCATGCGCATGTAGAACGCCTTGATCTCGGCCGGGTAGTCGGTTACGAAGGTCGGTCGCTTAAAGTGCTCCTCGGTCAGGAAACGCTCGTGCTCGGTCTGCAGGTCGATGCCCCAGCTGACGGGGTAATCAAACTTGTGACCGGCGGCGACTGCCTGCTCCAGGATCTCGACGGCCTCGGTGTAGGTAACGCGGGCAAAGTCGGAGTTTGCCACGTGGTCCAGGCGCTCGATCAGGCCCTTGTCCACAAACTTGTTGAGCATGTTGAGCTCGTCGGGGCAGGTAGCCATAACGTCCTTAAGGACGTACTTGAGCATGGCCTCGGCGTTATCCATGTAGTCGTTCAGATCGGCAAAGGCCATCTCGGGCTCGATCATCCAAAACTCGGCGGCGTGGCGCGTGGTGTTGGAGTTTTCGGCGCGGAAGGTGGGGCCAAAGGTATACACGTCGCCAAAGGCCATGGCAAAGTTCTCGGCATTGAGCTGGCCGGACACGGTGAGGCTCGCATGCTTGCCAAAGAAGTCCTGGCTCCAGTCGACCTCGCCGGACTCGGTGAGGGGCGGATTTTTGGGGTCGAGCGTGGTCACGCGGAACATCTCGCCGGCGCCCTCACAGTCACTCGTGGTGATGATGGGGGTGTTGACGTAGACAAAGCCCTGCTCCTGGAAGAAGCGGTGGATGGCGGCAGCCGCGACAGAGCGGATACGGAACACAGCGCGGAACAGGTTGGTGCGCGGGCGCAGGTGCTGCTGGGTGCGCAGGAACTCGACGGTGGCACGCTTCTTCTGCAGCGGGTAATCCGGAGCGCTGACGCCCGCGACCTCGATGGAGGTAGCAGAAAGCTCGAAGGGTTGGGGCGCATCGGGGGTCAGCTTGACGGTGCCGCTGCAGATGAGGGCGGCCGAGACGTTTTGATGGGCGATCTCGTCGTAGTTGTCGAGCGCCTCGCGGTTCATGACGACCTGCAGGTCGCGGAAGCAGCTGCCGTCGTTGAGCGTGACGAAGCCAAAGTTCTTCATGTCGCGGACGGACTTGACCCAGCCGGCAACGGTGACGGTCTGGCCACCGAGCGACTCGGCATCGGCATAGAGCTGCGCGATTTTGGTGCGGTTCACGTATCCTCCCATAACGGTTGAATGATAGTTATCCATACAGTTCGATATTCTAGCAGCTCGGCTCATTTGGGCTATACAGATAAGGCATTGGCGGGATGGTTTTTCAAACGAAAAGCGCCCGCGGCCAAATGGTCGCGGGCGCTTGACGAGGTGCCTTTTGGCTGTGTGGCGCGGGGCCTGGCTACTTGGTCTTGGCAACCAGCAGCGGGTCGCCAAGCTTGACGAGCGGGTTGCCGCCGATAAGCGTTCCAGACTCGCCGACATGGTCGATGCTCTTAAGACGATCGAGCTCGGAGACGATGACGGTCACGATGTCCTCGTGACCAGCGGCCTTAATGGCCTCGCGGTCGAAGCTGATGAGCGGCTGGCCTGCCTTGACCACATCGCCCATCTCGACAAAGCGGGCAAAACCCTTGCCGTTCATTTCCACGGTACCCAGGCCAACATGGATAAACACGCGAAGACCGTCCTCGGTAATCATGCCGATGGAGTGGTTGGTGACAGTGGTGGCACCGATGCGGCCGTTGGCGGGCGCATAGATGGTGCCGGTAATGGGCTCGATGCCATAGCCCTGGCCAAGCATGCCCGAGGCGATCGTCTCGTCGGGAACCTCGTCCAGGTTGACGAGCACGCCGTTGACGGGGGCATAGATGACGCCTTCGCGGGTAGCGAAGCTTGCTGCGGGCGGAACGGACGCCTCGCCGGTCGAGGTGAAGGTGGACTTAAGCGAATCGAGCAGACCCATAGTTGCCTCCAACTTAAATAGGCGCATATCGCGCGTTTGGTTTGCCGGAAACGTTTCACATGTGTTTCGCGGCTTGGTCAACGCCCCTATTCTACGCTGCTCAACGATACCTCTGAACTGGGATTATGTGATATATCAGTTGAAGGGAAACTTATTGCCGGAGAGTTTCTGCGCCACGGGTTCAAGTGGGGTACGCTTGAAGGCGAAAAACAAGGGCGCTTAATTTGCGCGAAGGGAGCACATATGATTGTCGAGAACCATGCGCTGTGGGGCGAGGAGCCGACCGAGGATTATCCGGCGACCTTTACGTATCTGGGTGCCGAGCCGCTGCCCGACAAGCCCAATGGCCGCCGCCCCGCGGTGATCATCTGCGGCGGAGGCGGGTTCACGCATATCGCTCCGCACGAGCAGGACCCGGTGGCGTTTGCATTTTTGGACCGCGGCTACCAGGCCTTTGTGCTCAACTATGTCACGAGTTCTACGGGTGACGTGAGCTTTCCGCACCCCCAGGCAGATCTTGCCAAGATGGTCGCCACGGTGCGCGCCAACGCCGACGAGTGGCATGTCGATCCTAAGCGCGTGTGCGTCGTGGGCTTTTCTGCTGGCGGCATGATTTGCGCCTCGCTGGCAACACAGTGGAAGACCGGCCCCTTTGCGGCACTTGCCGGGGCGCGTCCGGACGACATTCGTCCCGATGCCGTGGTGCTGGGCTATCCATTGCTCGACTTTGCCTATGTGCGCGACATGCAGACGCGCGATCCGCGCATTGACTTGCGCGTGCCCAAGACGGGCGGCAAGACGGGACGCGATTTGCTCAACGACTACCTGTCGATGGTGACGGGCGGCGAGGCAACTGACGAGCATCTGGCCGACATCTGCCCCACCACGCATGTTTCGCGTCAGATGCCACCGACCTTTGTGTGGGGCGTGTCCGACGACAAGACGGCGCCGATCGCGCAGGTCTACCCGTTTGCGCAGCGCATGGCCGAGGAGGGCGTTGCATGCGAGATGCACGTCTTCGACCAGGGTGGTCACGGCCTTTCGCTCGGCAACGCCAACACCGCGGTCGACAACGAGGACAAGCAGGTGGCAGTCCGTCCCTGGATCCGCCTGGCCTTCCGCTTTCTGGAGCGCCACGGGTTTTAGTTACGGCGTTTTACCAAACGCCGTAACCATTTGACGCTGCAAGCCCGCCAGAGCGGCAATCTGCCTTTCAGCTTCGGTGGCATGACCAGAAGGTCAATGCCACCTCGCTTCAAGGCACCTTGCTCGCTCTGGCGGGCTTTCGCTGTCGGTTCCAAGACATCGGCGTTGCTATGGCCCAGATGCGGCACTTGGGGACGGTCCTTGCAACAATCTGTTGATTGAACATCGTCGTATGTTCGCGCTATCATGCGTGGTTAAATGGTTAGCCATGGCAAACGGTTAGCCAAGATAAACAAAATGCAACGCCCTGTGGGCGCCGGGGGAGGAACACGGACGTGAAGCTCGATACACTCGAGATTGGAAAGGACGCCGTTGTCGCATCGGTGGCATCGGACGATCAGGCAC
>CABSNA010000121.1 GCA_902478865.1 uncultured Collinsella sp. | reverse complement strand
ATGCTGGTCATTGTTGGCATGAGCGTGGCCCAGCGCCGTCCGCTCATTCCGCAAGTGCGCGATATCAAGCCCATCTGCATCTTGTCGCTCTTCCAGACTATCGGGCAGTACTTCTTTTTCTACCTGGGACTCTCGCGCGCCAGCGCCATGTCGAGCTCCATCATCGAGGCCAGCGCCAACTTCCTCGCAATCCTCTTTGCCGCCCTGGCGTTTCGCACCGAAAAGCTCGATGCGGCCAAGGTGCTCGGCTGCGTACTGGGCTTTGCCGGTGTCGCGCTCGTCAACCTTTCGGGCGCGGACGGTACCTTTGGCTTTACGCTCGACGGCGAGGGCTTTATCCTGGCCTCCACCGTCGCGGGTGCCCTTTCGACCTGCCTGATCGGCATCTTCTCGCGCAAGCATGACGGCGTCTTGCTCGCCGGCTGGCAGTTTTTAGTCGGAGGTTTGGTCCTTACCGCCATCGGGTTTTTGATGGGCGGCGCGCTCTCCCCCACCGCGATCATCCCCGCCATCGCACTCATTATCTATATGGCACTCATTTCCGCCGTCGCGTACTCGCTATGGTCGCGTCTGCTTGCCGTCAACCCCGTCAGCCGTGTGTCGGTCTTTGGCTTTATGAATCCAGTCTTTGGCGTACTGTTGAGCGCTCTGCTGCTCGGCGAGGGCGCTGGCACGAGCCCTGTTACCGTACTTGTTGCCCTGCTGTTGGTCTGCGGCGGCATCATCATCGTCAACAGGCCCAAAAAGGCCTAGCGAGCTCACCTTTTTAGGGAGGATGTTCGCACACTTTAGCTTAATGGAGTACATCGGAGAGCCGAGGGCCGCCATGCACGCAAGCTTGCACCCCTTTATCTAGCGTATCTGGATGCCAGCTTTCTTTTTCTCGGCCTTGACACGGTAGAGCTCCGCGTCGGCAGTACGAAACAAGTCTTGCCAGGTATCGACGCCATCACCAACCCGTGCGTAGCCGATGGACATCCGCAACAGATACGGAACCTCGGCGCGCGCGAGCTCATCGTTGATTGTCGCGCACAGATGCATGATATCCTGTTCCGCTACCGCCTTTTGGAGCACCACGAACTCATCGCCACCATAACGTGCGATAAAGCCGCCAGACGCCGAGCAGACTTCTTTGAGCGCAGCGGATATGACCTGAAGAGCGTGGTCGCCCTCCACATGCCCATAGCGATCGTTAATCTGCTTAAAGCCGTCGGCGTCCATCATAAGCAGATATACATCTTCAGCCTGATCCACATTTGAGAAGAGCGACAGCATATAGGTCTCAAAACGGTTGCGATTGTTAAGTCCAGTCAACGGGTCGGTCGAGATGAGCTGCTCCTGGTAGATGATGTAGAGCAGCAACATGCTAATCATTATGCCGACACAAAGGCCGGGCAGCGAGTATACGACCTGAAAGGTACCGCCCACCAGGGCCGGAATGGCGAAAAATGCCAAGGTTCGATAGATGGCCTTCGTCTGCAGGCTCTCGACCCTGCGAGATTGCACAAATGCATGCAGGGACGTATGTATAACGTAACAGTAGCTGACGATGGGCTGGATCATATAGGCAAAGCCGCGACGATACACGCCCTGCGAATCGATATAGAACAGGGCGTGCGTCCAGTAACTGGTAAACGCCAGCACGACCACCAGAGCCGTAGGCAACGCTACAAGCACCACCCTATAGCGCGAGGTCAAAAGGCGAGAACCCTGCACCGTCTCGGAATAGATAAACCAAATGAGACACGCGATAGCAAAGAGCGAAAACGAAACCGCGTTGGAAATCCAGTTGGCAGCAATGCCCAACGTGCCGTCCACACCGTCCGAAAGCGTCCAGATCATATCGAATAATATGTACGCGGCAGAGGTGTAGCCAAGCATGCTAAACAATAGCTGCTGGGTGCTCGAGAACAAGGAGCGACGACTTCGCACGGCAAGCCCGATAAGAACAATCATGCATAGCACGAATATCTCAATCTTGAGTGCCTTAACCACTAGCGCCATCCCTTCAATACCCAAGTGGTCAGAATCGCCCAATTCGAATCAGGGCAATAAACACCCCTTTACTCCGCAGGGGTAAAGGGGATAATAGCAGAGCGCCCGAACATCACTGCAAAACAGTTTCTGTTCGGGCGCCCATACGGCGCGAATTGCACACGCCGGCATCATTGATGGGTATCGATTGCTACTCGCCATCGATGTCAGTCACGACGGCCTCCTCGATGGCCTCGACACCGACAGGCGACAGATCCTCCTTGCCTTGGCAGAACTTCTTGTCGACCCAGCCAGTCAGAATCGGAGCCATGATCGCCGTGATGATAACGGCGGTGGCGATCTGAGCGTACGCGGTGGGCGCAAGCTCGGCGTAGCGCGGTGCGACCTCGGCGAGGGCAACCGGTGTGGTCATAGCCGTGCCGGCAATGGTGGAGCAAGCCACAGCGGCCTTGCCATTGCCGCCGCACAGACGCTCGAACGCAAAGGTGATGGGACCGACGACAAACAGCGTGACAAGGCCCAGCAAGATGCCGGAAATACCGCCGGTGATAAAGCTCGACAGGCTCATGGACGCACCGAGCTGAAATCCGATGACGGCAATCGCGGGATTGGCACCGGGAACCAGCAGGTTCTTGATAAACGGGAACAGGTTGCCCAGAACCATGCCAATAACGAGTGGCAAGATGGAGCCGATAATGGTGCCAATGGGAATGTTGGCGAGGCCGGAAACACCGAGGATGATCATCGTGACGGCGGGGCCAGCCGTAAAGAACAGGATACCGACGGCGCCCTGCTCGGACTCATCGCCGAACTCGCCCATGATGCCCGTATAGAGCGCCATGTTGCAAAACGTGATGCCGCCGATGATAGACACGGAGCTCAGACCCAGGAAGTTGTCGTTAAAGCAATATGCCACGCCCAGGCCGAGAGCCGCTGCGACGACCAGCTTGGGGATCAGCACGACGATACCGGTCTTGATGGCACCCGGCGTGGACTTAAAGCTGATGCCGGCGCCCACAAACAGCAGGATCGCGGCGACGATGGTATTTGAGCCACCGCGGCAGGCAGCCGTAAAGAATCCGCCGATCTCAAAAACCTGCGGGCAGAAGGTGTTGAGCAAAAGACCGACGATCATCGGATAGATCATGATGTCGCCCGGGATGCGCGGGACCTTGAATTTCTTTTGCTCGTTGGCGGTTGCTTCCTGTGCCATGAAACCCCCATTTCCGCTGACGGGGTACAAAAGCCCACGTCACGCTTTGCTACAGTAAAGTTTGACCATGGTACCAAAAGAAATAGACCAGCTCGGTGAGAAATTCGATTCGTTGGACAGGGGCGCTAAACGTGCCCTGCTCTTATATGAGGCTCAAAACGATATAGAACACGATGCCCGAAACACAGCACCACAGCATCGATTTTGTCTTGACCGCCACGGCCACGACGCCGGCAGCCGCAATCCAGGGAACCAAGGCAGGCCAGGGTCCCGCGTCGAACGCGCCGGGGCTCACCAAGTCGTTGGCGACCAGCGCGGCAAAGGCAGCGGGCGGGATATAACCCAGGGCCTCGGTAATGCGGGGCGACAGCGTTCTCCCGCGCAAGGCAAACGCCGGCGCGACGCGAAAGAACGCGATAGCAGCCCACGACGACAGCCACAGAACCAAGAACTCGTTAACGGGCATCGCGGGCACCTCTTCCGTCTAATACAGCATCGCACGCCAGCGCAATGGCAATGCCGACCACGACGCTTGCCGGCACGGCAATATTCACGAGGCCCAAGAACTTGCATACGGCGACGGACACCGCGCCCGAAACCGCCGCGACAACGTTGCCGCGCGACAGCCGCTGCGAAAAGAGTAGACAGATAAAGAGCGACGTGCAGACAAAACTCGCAATAGCGGTGGGAACATCGACAACGGCACCGACGATGGCACCCATCGTGCACGAAGCGCCCCATGTCGCGATGAGGATCACGTTGAGCACGAAGGATTCGCGCGGGCCCCAATCCTCCCCCTCAACCAGCTTGGCAAGCGAGATGCCGTATGCCTCCTCGGTAAGCGTCGCGGCAACAGCCAGCGCCTGACGCTTGGAGGCACCCGTCAGATGCGGAGCGATCGATGCCGAGTAAAGCGCAAAGCGCGAGGAGATTGCGGCGACGCTCGCGACGATCGACGCCGCAGGCACACCTGCCAGCCACAGATTGCAGATCATAAACTGCCCGCTGCCCGTCACGAACGTGCTGCTCAGAGCAAAGACCATCCAGGGTTCCATTCCCGTCTGCCCCATGATCATTCCGCACGGCGCGCCTATTGCAACATAGGTAAGCATCACTGGCCAGACGGTTCTAACGATTTTGAGCACCATACGCTTCTCATCCTGACAAGGTCTCCGAGCCGCATGTAGCGACACGGCAGAATCATCATCCGACAGCAACCGAGTTCACCTACAATTGCCACCGGATCGAAAGACACAACTTTTTAGGAAGTCATTATGACAGCTATCGATCGAGACCGGGCGCGCGCGGCCTTCAAAAGCTACACCGATGCCTACGACGCCACTAACCCACGCATCGCGCTCAAAATCGAGCATACGTACCACGTGGCCGAGGCATGCGATGCCGTAGCACGCGAGCAGGGCTGGTCGTCAGAAGATATTGACCTGGCATGGCTTTGCGGCCTGCTACACGATATGGGCCGCTTTGAGCAGTTGCGGCGCTGGGACACCTTTAAGGACGCCGAGAGCATGGGCCATGCAGCGCTGGGCATCGAGGTCCTCTTTGGCGAGAATCCCGCCGATGCACCCGCC
>CABSNA010000120.1 GCA_902478865.1 uncultured Collinsella sp. | reverse complement strand
CGACACGCATAAAAAGCCTCCCATTTCTCGTGTCCAAGAAATGGGAGGCGGTTCATTCAGAGATGCGGGGCCGTCCTTTTATCTTGTGGCATCCTCGATATCTAAAAGGAAAACCCCACAGCCCATGCGAGCTGCGGGGTTTTCCTTGTGCCTCCGATGCGAAATAAATCGCTCAGATATTACTGATAATCGACGACGTCGATCCAGTTCTTCAGGAACTCATCGTTCACGTTGCGCTTACGAGCGAGCTCGGAAGCGGCGACGATGCTCGTCCACTGACGCACGACCTGCATGGGCATGTTGGCGCGGTCGCAGTAGAGCTCCAGGTAGGCCTCAGCCTGATCCTTGCTGTTGAGGGCAAAGAGCAGGTAGGTGGTGGCAACGTCGGCAGCAGGGGAGCCCTGGGTGGCGTGTGCCCAGTCGCACACATAGAGCTGGCCGTCGTCGCCGACGATGACGTTGGAGGGGTTGAAGTCGCCGTGGCAGACCTTGAACTCCTTGGTCATGCCGTCCAGACGCTCCTGAAGGTTGTAGCGCGTGGTGGCATTGAGCTGATCAAGGCTGTCGATCATGCGGGCGTACTTGTCGCGCTGACGGTTGAGCAGCGGGGAGGTGTAGCCGTGGATCTCGATCTGGAGGTCGACGAACATCTCGAGGTACTCACCAAAGCGCTGGGGCTCGGCAGTCATCTTCTCGGCAAGGGTGGTGCCCGGAACCTTCTCGGTCACGAGCGCCCAGCCGTTGGCGTTCTCGAGCTGGGAAACCTCGAGAGCCTTGGGGCTGCGGATGCCGCACTCATTGATGCGGGCAAGATTCAAAGCCTCGTTGAACACGTCGGAGACAGGCTTGGTCTCGTTAAAGACCTTGACGATCTTGTCGCCCAGGTCGTAAACGACCTTGTTGCCACGGCGGACGAGCTCGGTCTTGGAATCGGGTAGCAGCATGGTTGCATCCTTTCAACGATGCGATAGAAGCGACGGCGGGGGTGTGTGAAACACCCGTGCACCCCCGCCGTTAAAAACCGTGCTAAAACTAGCAGACGGCGTAGTCCTGAGGCTCGCGGCCGTAGTAGGCGTCCAGGTAGAGCTCCTTGATCTCGCTCATGAGCGGGTAGCGCGGGTTAGCGCCGGTGCACTGGTCGTTGAATGCCTGCTCGGTCATCTCGTCGAGGGTGTCGAGGAAGTACTGCTCGTCAACACCGTAGTCGGCGATGGTCTTCTTGACGCCGATGAAGTCCTTGAGCTCCTCGAGCTTCGTGATGAAGTTCTCGAAGACCTCCTTGTCGTCCTTGCCCTCGATGCCGCAGTACTTGGCCATCTCGGCATAGTTGTGCAGCGCGTTGGGGTAAGGATACTGAGAGAAAGTACCCATCTTGACGGGAGCCTCGGCGGCGTTGTAGCGCATGACGCGGGTCAGGATGACGGCGTTTGCGAGGCCGTGGGGCAGGTGATGGAAAGCGCCGAGCTTGTGGGCCATGGAGTGGTTGAGACCCAGGAAGGCGTTGGCGAAGGCCATACCGGCCATGCAGGAGGCGTTGTGCATCTCCTCGCGGGCATGCGGATCCTTGGCGCCGTTCGTGAAGCTGGAGGGCAGGTTCTCGAAGACGAGCTTAGCAGCGCGCTCGGAGAGGCCCTTGGTATAGTCGGAAGCCATGATGGAGACGTAGGACTCGATGGCGTGGGTCATGACGTCGATGCCGGAGGCAGCGGTCAGGCCGCGCGGGGCGGTCATGCAGTTGTCGGCGTCGACGATAGCCATGTTGGGGAGCAGCGCGTAGTCGGCGAGCGGCCACTTGATGCCGGTCTCCTTGTCGGTGATGATGGCGAACGGCGTGCACTCGGAGCCGGTACCCGAGGAGGTCGGGACGGCGACGAAGTAGGCCTTCTTGCCCATCTCGGGGAAGGTGAAGATACGCTTGCGGATGTCCATGAAGTCCATGGCCATGTCCTCAAACTTGCACTCAGGGTGCTCGTACATCATCCACATGATCTTGCCGGCGTCCATAGCGGAGCCACCGCCGACGGCGATGATGACGTCCGGCTCAAAGAGAGCCATCTGCTTGGCGCCGCGACGTGCGCACTGCAGCGACGGATCGGGCTCGACGTCGTAGAAGCAGTCGTGGGCGATGCCCATCTCGTCGAGCTTGGCCTCGATGGCGCGGGTGTTGCCATTCTTGAAGAGGAACTGGTCGGTGACGATGAAGGCACGCTTCTTGCCCATGACGTTGCCCAGCTCGTCGAGGGCGACGGGCGTGGAACCCTTCTTGAAGTAGACCTTCTCGGGAGCGCGGAACCACAGCATGTTCTCACGGCGCTCGGCCACAGTCTTAACGTTGATCAAGTGCTTCACCCCAACGTTCTCGGAGACGGAGTTGCCGCCCCAGGAGCCGCAGCCCAGGGTCAGAGACGGCTTCATGCCAAAGTTGTACAGGTCACCGATGCCGCCGTGCGAGGACGGGGTGTTGATGACGATACGGCAGGCCTTCATGACGTGCTCGAACAGGCTGATCTTCTCGGCCTGGGCGGGGTGCACGTACAGAGAGGCGGTGTGGCCCGGGCCACCGGCGAGCACCAGGTGCTCGGCCTTGTCGACGGCCTCCTGGAAGTCCTTGGCGTGGTACATGGCCAGGACCGGGGAGAGCTTCTCGTGGGAGAACTCCTCCTTGGCGGGGTCGGTGGAGGTGACCTCGGCGATCAGGATCTTGGTCTTGGCGGGAACCTCGATGCCGGCGAGCTCGGCGATCTTGGCGGCAGCCATGCCGGGGATGCGGTGATCGAGGGCGCCGTTCTTGAACATGGCGGCACGCAGGGCCTCCATCTCGGCACCCTGCTTGACGAAGTAGCAGCCGCGCTTCTGGAACTCGGCCTTAACCTGGTCATAGATGCTGTCGATGACGGTCACGGACTGCTCGGAAGCGCAGATCATGCCGTTGTCGAAGGTCTTGGAGTGGATGATGGAGTTGACGGCGAGCAGCACGTCGGCGGTGTCGTCGATGACGACCGGGGTGTTACCGGCGCCAACGCCCAGGGCGGGCTTGCCCGAGGAGTAAGCGGCCTTGACCATGCCCGGGCCACCGGTGGCGAGGATGATGTCGACGTCGCGCATGACCATGTTAGTCAGCTCGATGGAGGGGACATCGACCCAGCCGATGATGCCCTCGGGGGCGCCGGCCTTGACGGCGGCGTCAAGCACGAGCTTGGCGGCGGCGATGGTGCACTTGGCGGCAGCCGGGTGCGGGGAGATGATGATGGCGTTGCGGGTCTTCAGGCAGATCAGCGTCTTGAAGATCGCGGTGGAGGTGGGGTTGGTCGTCGGGATGACGGCGCCCACGATGCCGATGGGCTCGGCGATCTTGGTGATGCCGTAAGCCTCGTCGCGCTCCAGGACACCACAGGTCTTGGTGTTCTTGTAAGCGTTGTAGATGTACTCTGCGGCGTAGTGGTTCTTGATGACCTTGTCCTCAAGAACGCCGCGGCCGGTCTCCTCGATGGCCATCTTCGCCAACGGGATACGAGCCTTGTTGGCGGCCATGGCGGCCTCATAGAAGATCTTGTCGACCTGCTCCTGCGTGTACGTAGCAAAAAGCGCCTGGGCCTCTCGCATCTGAGCGAGCTTGGCCTCAAGCGCCTCTACGTTGTCCACAATTGCGGGAGTAGTGTTTTCCGGTGACTTTTTCACCATTTGTGTCTCCTTGCGATCGGAGATTTACCCTACGCCTTGCATGATAGCAAGAAATTATTCGGCGAACGGTAAGATTCCTGTAAAAGGCACACTAAAACGCTTCAATAAACTGAAGCGTTTTAACTAAAATGATCTGCCAGGACATCGTCTAGCTCATTGGGGACATACTTACATGAGTGTTTTAATTGGAAAACGAGAAGAACGGAGCATCTGTTTGACAATCGCTATTCGCGGGTCGCGGTTGAGTCGGACACGCAGGCGGTGCAGCTACTCGATTACATCCATCTCAATCCCGTGTAAGGTGCGCTCGACTCGCTCGAGGCGTACCGTTAGTTACAAGGCATATCAGCTGGGCTATGATCCCTTTGACATCTGCAAACCCTCATGTAAGTCTGTCCCCAATGAGTGCAAAAAGGCGCCCTCCGTAGGGGAGGGCGCCTTTGGTAAGTTCTATGTGAACGCGAGGTCTTTGACCCGGAGAGTCCGAGGTACTTGTTGGTAAGACCTTATTTAGGAGCGCGCAACCTTGCCGGACTTGAGGCAGGTGGAGCAAACGTTCATCTTGCGACGGTGACCATCGACGACGACGTAGACGCGCTGGATGTTGGGGCGGAACTTACGGTTGGTGACGCGGTGAGAGTGGCTGATGGAGCGACCGGCAACGGGGTGCTTACCGCAAACTTCGCAAACTTTGGACATAACTGACCCTCCTTGGGCGACAAACGAACATGTCGCGTTAACAAACAATCCTGAACTATAGCACAGAAGTCGCTCCCTGTGCGCAATCTACACAGAGATATTCCTCTTTTGGCGATAGTGCCCACGCCACGGCCCTGGACGTAGATCCGATTTGCGTGCAGCAGAGGGGATTATGCCAGCTCGTGCGTGCGTTTTCAAGCTCGTCCCACAAATATATATAGGTTTATTGAGCTTTGGGCTCCGTTTACGGATTGCTCTGTATTTATGCTCGCAATTAAGCTCGAGGTTGGCTACACTATCCCTTGACCATTAAAGGGGTACGAGATACCCACATGGAATTACATAGCTGCCAAAGAGCAGCCCTTCCTGTGGGTGTCTGGTCCGCTTTAAGCGGTCGGGCATCTATTTTTTTGACTGTGTCAGCAGTCAAGACATGTGAGGAAG
>CABSNA010000119.1 GCA_902478865.1 uncultured Collinsella sp. | reverse complement strand
TCGTCATCGCATTCTTTGTGCTGATCGGCGCCGTGATCGGCCAGATTCGCGACGGCGAGAACGGTATCGTCAACTTCTTCGGCCGTCTGTTTAGCGGCCGCTAATATGTATTCGACTGTCGCATCCGCGGCAGGCATAAGGAGGAACCATGGCTTTTAACACGAAGGTCGATGTAGCCGATACCGAGCTCGAGGCGAACGAGGCCGCCGCCGAGGCGGAGGATGTAACGCTCGAGGACGAGGCGCTCGTCGAGGCCGAGTCCGAAGACGAGGCGGACGAGGACGACGAGGAGGCGGACGAGTCCGAGGACTCGCTGACCTATTCCAACGGCGTGATCGAGAAGATCGTCGCCATGGCCACCCGCGAGGTGCCGCACGTGTTGGGCATGAAGGGTAACCTTATGCACTTTGTGCAGGAGCAGTTTGGTGCCGAGAACTTGACCAAGGGCGTGACGGTCGAGGTCACCGACGACAACCGCGTGGTCGTCAACATCTCGGTCATCATCGAGTATGGCGCCTATGCGCCTGCGATCTTTGACGACGTTAAGGCGCGCGTCACTGAGCGTCTGGCCGCGATGACCGGCCTTGAGGTGGCAGGCGTCAACCTGCGCATCGAGGATGTCATCACCCCCGAGGAGTACGAGCACCGCACCAGCCAGCACGAGTAATCTACTAAAAAGGGACAGGTTTGTTTTGATAGGTTTTACCTGCGAAAACGCCAAACGGTCGACCGCGCAAGCAAAAGCGCGGTCGACTGTTTTCTATATAGCCTCGATCTAGTCATACCGCTCGTCTAACTAAGGGTTGCAATCTTCGCGTTCCGCGTTACCCTAATGGGCGCATTGTTTCCAAATTGTTAACGAGGGGTTGCCGTAATGGCCGACGAACACGAGACCGAAAGCAAGGCATGGGCGATTGAAGCCGCTGCGGCAGAGGCGGCGTCGCGTGCCGCCGAGGAGGTGCATCGTCCTCCGGTGGTGCCGATGGAGCGCGTTGTCGGTCGCGAGGATATCGAACGTGGCGAGCGCGCCGGCCGCAAGCGCAGCCAGGAGCCAGGCTTTCCGCGCTTTTTTGCCGAGCTCAATTTGGGGCTGATCCTCACGGCCTTTGCCATCGTGGCTTTCAAAACGCCCAATCACTTTGCCTTCGGCGGCACCTCGGGTGTGTCGGTCATTCTTTCCACGCTGTTCCCGACTCTGCCCGTCGGCGTCTTTATGTGGATTATCAACGCGGTCCTGGTCATCCTGGGCTTTATCTTTTTGGAGCGCAAGGCAATCCTTTGGAGCGTCTTTGCCTCGTTTGCGCTTTCGGCCTACGTCTCGCTGTTTGAGCTCTTCATCCCGACGGATGTTTCGATGACGGGCGATATGTGGCTCGACCTGTGTTTTGCCGTCATCTTGCCGGCGCTGGGCAGTGCCATTGTCTTTGACATTGGCGCCTCGACGGGCGGCACCGACATCCTTGCCATGATCCTCAAGCGTCGTACGACGCTCGAGATCGGACGCGCCTTGTTGCTGGTCGATATCGGCATCGTGACCGTCGCGGCTTTCCTGTATGGCCCGCGCGTCGGCCTGTACTGCGTACTTGGCCTGTTTGCCAAGACGCTCGTGGTCGATAAGGCCATCGAGAGCATTCACCTTCGTAAGGTCTGTACGATTATTTGCGCCGAACCGCGCAAAGTCGAGGAGTTTATCGTCAAGCATCTCAACCGCACAGCAACAATCAGCCGTGGTTACGGCGCCTTCTCGGGCAGGTGCGTCACGGTGATTATGAGCGTGCTGAGCCGTCGCGAGGCAGTACAACTGCGCCGCTATACCCGCGATATCGATCCGAATGCGTTTATCACGATCGTTGACAGCTCCGAGATTGTGGGCAAGGGCTTCCGCGGCACGAACTAGCGCGGATATACCCTTCGAATCATTGAATAAAGCCGCCTACGTTGCAAATCGGTCATCTTGGGGTATTTGTCCCCACATTGGGCGATAATGTTGCCAAAGACATCGTTTGCGATCCAGGTGATTCGCTCTAGATACGAAGGGATGATTTCGATGTTCTGTTCGCAGTGTGGCGCCCCCATGGGCGATAACGACAAGTTCTGCGGCGTGTGCGGTGCCCCTAATACCGAGGTCCCCCATGCCTCTGCCGGTTCCGTCCCGCAGGGCCAGCCCCAGCCCCAGTCCCAGCCGTTCGTTGCGCCCCAGCCGGCTATGAACGTGCCCAAGGGTTGCATGGCTCAGGCCTTCAACGACATGCTCAAGGTTCCCGGTGCCTTGGTTCGCGTATGCCAGATCGCCTTTTTGCCGGCGCTGATCTGTGTTGTCTCGGTGCTGGTGCTGTTTATCCCCGTTATCGGTGGCATCGCGGCGGCCATTGGCTTTTTGCTCGCGTACGTGGCAAGCGTGTGCGGCGCGGGCTTTGCTATCGAGTGGGGTCGTGACCTGTCGCTCAAGGACGATAACGGCATGGAGCGTCCGCTGCTGCGCTCGACCTCGTTTGGCCTGGGTATCTTCTCGTCCGTCATTACCGGTGTGCTCGAGTTCGTTGCCATTATCCCAGTGATCGGCGTGATCTTCTCGGCTATCGAGAGCGTCGTGATCGGTGCCGTCGGCTCGTACTATTACTCCGGTTCGAGCGGTCTCGAGGCCGCACTCTTCGGCTCGATGGGCCTGCTCGTCTTTGCCATGATCGTGTCGGTGGTACTGGGCATCTTCTTTAAGATGTTTGGTGATGCTGCCGTGATGCACTTTGCCGTCGTCGGGCGCGTGGAGAGCGCGTTCTCGCTTGAGAAGGTTTGGAAGTCCTATAAGGCTAACCTGGGCAAGTTGTTCTGCGCATCGATTCTCCCCGAGTTTTTGACGGGCATCGTGTCGCACATCATCACGTGGATCTTCACCGCCATCTTCGGCGCCATTGCTACGTTTGGTATGTATAGCTATTACTATCGCCCCACGGGTCTTGAGGCAATCATCGAGGGCGGCGGCATCACGCTCATTCTGTTCTTGATGATCATTGCCTTTGTCACGGTGTTCCTGACTGTGTTTGGCAAGATGCTCAAGTATCGCGCCGTTGGCTATTGGGCGGCACGTCATGCCAGCGAGTGGGCCGATGAGGATGCCGACGATGTCCTGACGTTTGTGCTCCCGGGTGAGAAGAAGCCTGCTCCTGCGGGGTTCAATCCCACGCCCGCCACTGGGGCTGCACCTGCCCCGGCACCCGCGCCTGCACCTGCTCCGGCACCTGCCCCGGCACCCGCGCCGGCGCCTGCTCCGGCACCTGCCCCTGCGCCCGAGGCGACGCCTGCGGAACCCGATTGGAATGCCGTTGCCACGCCGGCGGATGAGCCGGGCGATAATCCTGCTGCCGAAAACAATCAAACCGAATAGTCGGTCGAGGCGCCCTGGGCAACTGAGCCCGGGGCGCCTTTTTCTACTGCGGAAGCAAGAAAATGCCTGGGAAAACGGTTGCAGCAAAAATTCTCGGAAATTGGTCAATGTTGCGCAACAACGTCGCGGCTATTGTTGAGAACATAGTCGTGTAAGGTTTGAAGGCGTGCAACGCCTTAGGAAAAGGAGAAGCTTATGTTCTGTCCCACTTGTGGTTCTCCCATTTCGGATGATGCCAAATTCTGCCCCGTCTGCGGTTCTGCCGTCGGTGCCGCTTCCGCTGCTCCTGCTCCGCAGCCTGCTCCGCAGCCCACGCAGATTCAGCCCGCTCCGGTTCAGGCAGTTCAGCCCCAGCCTCAGCAGCAGTACACCGGGCAGCAGCAGTACGCCGGCCAGCAGCAGTATGCTCAGCAGCCCGCACCTGCCCCGATGGGCTATGCTCCGATTAAGACCGACCGTGGCGTGATCGGCTGGCTCCTGCTTTCCATCGTGACCTGCGGCATCTATTCGTATTACTTCCTCTATTGCCTCGCCCGCGACATCAATGTCATGTGCCAGGACGACGGCGATTCCACGCCGGGTCTGGCGGCATTCATCCTGCTGTCGTTTGTGACCTGCGGCTTCTACGGACTCTACTGGTACTACAAGATCGGTAACCGCCTGCAGGCTAATGCTCCTCGCTATGGCCTGATGTTCCAGGAGAACGGTACCACCGTTCTTATGTGGCAGATTGTCGGCGCGCTGCTGTGCGGTCTCGGCCCCATCTTTGCCATGAACATTATCATCAAGAACACCAATGCCATGGCAACGGCTTACAACACCCGTCTTGGCGCGCGTGCCTAACGATAAGAGCGGCGTGAACAGCTCCCAGGGACATAAGGGCGCGGCGGAGCTCATTCGCCGCGCCCTTTCTTGCATCGGGGCGCTCTTTGTCGCCTGGCTTGCACTCTACCTGCTCGACATCGGCTGCGTGTTTCGCCTGATGACGGGCATTCCCTGTCCGGGATGTGGCATGACGAGGGCCTGGCTGGCGGCGCTGCGCCTCGATTTTGCGGCGGCCTTCGCTTATCATCCGCTGTTTTGGGTGGTGCCGATTGCGTTTGTGCTGGCGTTCGTGCGCGAGGAGGTGACATCGAGCAAGCTAAAGCGTGGCATAGACATTGCGGTTATTGTTCTGTGTGTGCTGGTCGTCGCCGTATGGATCGTGCGCTTCATCAATCCGGCAGATGCCGGTCTACTCTTTGGCGGCCATGCGCCCGACGGAGTCCCCGACGATATCATCCACCTCGAAACCCCACGCTGGCTCACCATCCTTCGCTCTCACCTGTCGTAACGGAGGACGCGCTAGAAAAGCAGTCGACACATAAGCGGGGGCGAACGTTGAGATAACGTTCGCCCCCGCTTTGATCTAGCCAGGTTGCTATGGGTGGGCGTGACGGCTACTCGTCGCGCTTCTCCT
>CABSNA010000118.1 GCA_902478865.1 uncultured Collinsella sp. | reverse complement strand
TTACCCTGTTTCCACTCGTTGGTGGCGTGTGCGAACTCGCACAGGGCAGGGATATCGGCCTCGGAAAGGCCGACCTGCTCTAGCGTCACGGGCAGGCCCATCTGCTTGTTAAAGGCGGCATAGTGCTTAAGGTTCTCGGTGTCGCCCGTGTAGGCGAACAACACGAGCACGCCCAGGCTCACGACCTCGCCGTGTAGGTGGGAGCCCTCGCGCGGAATGCTGCAGGTGGCGTTGTAGAACGCGTGCGCCACGCTCGAGTTGTAGTAGTAATCGTTCTGGTTGGTCAGGTTGGAAACGTAGCCCGTGTTAACCACGATGTCGAGCGCGATCTGCTTGACGGCCTCGCTCGACAGGTCCTGGCGCACGTCCTCAAGACCCTGGACGCCGTAGGTAAACAGCGGCTCGGAGCAGGTGTGGGCGAGTGCCAGGCCAAGACCGGCGGTGTGCTCCAAATTACCGGCGCTCGTGGCGTACTCGACCTCGGGCTGCTTAGACAGGGCATCGCCCACGCCGGCCCAGAAGTACTCCGCCGGTGCCTCGGCGATGATCTTGGGGTTGATGAAGATGTGCGCCGGTCGGTTGGGGTACGAATAGCCCTCAAGCGAGCCGTCGTCGTTGTAGACAACGGCAATGGCGGTCGCGGCTGAGCAGTTGGAGCATATTGTAGGCACGGTAAAGACGATCTTCTTGAGCTCGATAGCTGCGGTCTTCACGGTGTCGAGCGCCTTGCCGCCACCGCATGCAATAAGCACGTCAGCTTCCTGGCAGGCAGGGGAGTTTACGACCTTGGCGATATTGGCACGCGTGCTGTTGGTGCCATAGACGCGCGTCTCCAGAACCTCGACATCGGTACCTTCAAGTGCCGCCATGATGCCCGGCAGCGCTGCAGCCAGTGCCCGCTTGCCACCGATGATCGCGACCTTCTTCGCGCCGTACTCGGCCAGCGCGCCGGACAGCTCGTCAAAGCAATCCTCGCCAACGGTATAGTCGCTCATTCCAATCGTGCGCATAGCAACCTTCTTTCGTTCGATAAAGTGCTTTCAGGTATTTTGCTCCAAGAGAAGGTTCACAGCCGCGAGAAATTTCGAACGTATAAAACCAGTGTTGAGGGTTTTTCGCCGGCGCGGAACGTGCTAGCATACACCGCATAAGCGTTGATGGGGACGAGTAGTCGGCCGTCCGCATGCTACAGAGAGCGGGGAGCGCTGAGAGCCCGTGCATGCGACCGATGAAAATCACCCCGGAGCTGCGGTCCCAACGGACGAGCCGCATAGGCACGTCTTAGTAGACATCGCCGAGATGGTCGTCGATACAGGCCAGCCGAGTAACGGATGCGAGCGCGCGAATACGCGGGCGAGGGCATCTAAGCTGGGTGGTTAAGCGAAGAGCTTTTACGGGCAGGCTGCCCGTTTTGTGGCGCTTCGTCCCAGCTTGTAGGGACGGGCGCTTTTTTGGTGCCCAGAGGGCGTGCGCGCCCATGTCAAGAAAGGGGTACCGTGGCAAACGAGTACAAGCAGACGATGAATCTGCCCAAGACCGGATTTCCTATGCGTGCCGGTCTTTCCAAGTCCGAGCCCAAGCGACTCAAGGACTGGCAGGACAACAAGGTCTACGAGCAGGTTCTGAAGAAGAACGAGGGTCACAAGAAGTTCGTGCTGCACGACGGTCCTCCGTACGCCAACGGCCCGATCCACATCGGCCACGCCATGAACAAGATCTCCAAGGACATGATCAACCGCTACTGGATGATGCAGGGCTATGAGGTTCCCTATGTCCCCGGTTGGGACTGCCATGGTCAGCCGATCGAGCACAAGGTCGAGGAGAAGCTCGGCACCGAGAAGTTCAACCAGACCCCCACGGCCAAGATTCGTGAGCTCTGCAATGAGTTCGCTGTCGAGAACATCGAGCTTCAGAAGGCTGGTTTCCGTCGTCTGGGCGTGCTCGGCGACTGGGACAACCCCTATCTGACGCTCTATCACCAGCATGATGCCGCCGACATCGAGGTCTTCAAGGCCATGTTCGATAAGGGCATGATCTATCGCGGCCACAAGCCGGTTCACTGGTGCAAGCACTGCCACACCGCGCTGGCCGAGGCCGAGATTGAGTACTCCGACGAGACGAGCCCCTCCATCTTCGTGCGCTTTGAGATGACCTCCAAGCCCGCCGGCCTCGAGAACTTCGACGGCTCGGTCGATTTTATCATCTGGACGACCACGCCGTGGACCATCCCCTCTGACCAGGCCGTTTCCCTTAAGCCCGGCGCCGCCTATGTCGCCGTTGAGCACGATGGCCGTGCCGAGGTCATGCTCGAGGACCTGGCCCCCAAGTGCTGCGAGGAGTTTGGCTGGGAGTACACCCCGGTTATGGTCGACGGCAAGCCCTATGTGGTTCCCGCCGAGACCTTCCACCACATCCACTACAAGCAGCCGATCTTTGACGGTGTCGAGGGCGTGGCGCTGCTGGCCGATTACGTCGGTGTCGACGACGGTACCGGTATCGTCCACAACTCGCCCGGCCACGGCGTCGACGACTACTTTGCCTGCCTCAAGGAGGGCATCACCGACATCTGCATGCCGGTCGATGACGACGGCAAGTTCTACACCGGCGAGGAGTTTGGCACCGGTGGTCCCTTCAGCGGTATGGATACCGATGAGGCCAACCCGCATATCATCGAGTTCCTGCGCGAGCGCGGCACCCTGGTCCTTGAGAAGAAGATTACGCACAGCTATCCGCACTGCTGGCGCTGCAAGCACCCGGTGCTCTTCCGTGCTACTGACCAGTGGTTTGTCTCGATGGACAAGACCGGTTTGCGTGAGCAGGCTGGCAAGGAGGTTCGCGAGAACGTCAAGTGGTATCCGGCTCACGCCGCCAACCGCATCGGTGCCATGGTCGAGCAGCGTCCCGACTGGTGCATCAGCCGTCAGCGCAACTGGGGCGTGCCTATCCCCAGCTACACCTGCGCCGACTGCGGCGAGAAGGTCATGAACGACGCTACGCTCGACGCCGTCATCAAGCTCTTCCACGAGAAGGGCTCCGACGCTTGGTTCACCGACGCTCCCGAGAGCTACCTGGGCGAGGCCTGCGTCTGCCCCAAGTGCGGCGGCCATCACCTTAAGGCCGATAAGGACATCCTCGACGTGTGGTGGGACTCCGGCGTTTCCTGGAAGGCCGTCTGCGAGTACCGCCCCGAGCTGGAGTACCCGGCGGACGTGTATCTCGAGGGCTCCGACCAGCATCGTGGTTGGTTCCAGAGCTCGCTGCTCACCTCGGTGGGTGCCAACGGCCATGCTCCGTACAAGGCGGTCGTCTCGCAGGGCTTCACGCTCGACGGCCAGGGTCGCAAGATGTCCAAGTCGCTCGGCAACGTCATCGACCCCAATAAGGTCTGCGACGAGATGGGCGCCGACATCATCCGTCTGTGGGTCGCCTCGGTCGACACCAGCTCCGACGTCTCCATCGACCACGAGATCCTTGCCCGTACGTCCGATGCCTACCGTCGTTTCCGCAACACGCTGCGCTTCCTGCTCTCCGAGCTCGAGGGTCAGTTTGAGCCTGAGACCGACGGCGTCGCCTTTGCCGACCTGCTGCCGCTCGACAAGCTCATGGTTGCCCGCCTGACCCAGGTCCAGGCCGAGGTCGACGACGCCTACGCCAGCTACGAGTTCCCGCGCGCCTACCGCGCACTCTACGACTTTGTGGTTACCGAGCTTTCCAACGTGTATCTCGACGCCCTGAAGGACCGTCTGTACTGCGACAAGCCCGGCTCTCTCGAGCGCCGCAGCGCTCAGACCGTGCTGGCCGAGCTCTTCTCGATGCTCATGCGCGACCTGCAGCCGATCCTGTCCTACACGGTCGACGAGGCCATGGCCTATGCGCCCGCCGGTTGCGTCGATCACCAGAAGTACGCTGCGCTGCTCGATTGGTACAAGTCGCCCATCACGGTCGACGAGGCCAATGAGTTCGAGGGCGTGCTCGAGGCTTCGCTTGAGCTCCGTAGCGCTGTGACCAAGGCTCTTGAGGATGCCCGCTCCGCCGGCACCTTCACCAAGAGCCAGCAGGTCCGTGTCAAGGCGGTCGTTCCCGCTGAGATGTATGCGCTGCTGACCGGCGACAAGGCCGTTGATCTGGCCGAGTTCTACATCGTCTCCGATGTTGAGCTGACCCAGGGCGAGGAGCTCTCCGTTGCTATTGAGGCTGCCGAGGGCGAGTGCTGCGACCGTTGCTGGAACTATCGCACCACCGTCGGCGAGTACAACGGCCACGCGCATATCTGCAAGCGCTGCGCCGAAGCCTTGTAGTTACGCGGTTTTACCAAACCGCGTAACTGGTTGACGCTGCAAACCCGCCAGAGCGGCAATCTGCCTTTCAGCTTCGGCGGCATGACCATAAGGTCTATGCCGCCTTGCTTCAAGGCACCTTGCTCGCTCTGGCGGGTTTTCGCTGTCGGTAACGAATCATCGGCTATTTCGTTGCTGGTCAATATAAGATATTGATTTGCGTTAAACGGATTTCGAGTTCTTGAGGGTAGGGGATTTCTTTGGGTCGTGGTGCGGATATGACGCCGCCTTTGCGTTGGCGGTTGGGTGTTGCTGGTGGGGTAGCGCTCGTTGTGTTGCTTGTTGACCAGCTGACCAAGCTTGCGGTTCGTGCCGTGGGCGATGCTCTGCATGTGACCGTTATCCCTGGCGTGATCGATTTTCTGTTTGTTCGCAATATCGGAGCCGCCTTTAGCATGGGCGAGGGGCATGGCATCGCGTTTGCCGTGCTGGCGTTGGCGGTCATTATCGCTATTGCCGTGTACCTCGTTCGTGCACCCCAGCTCGCCCATCTTGAGGTTGTGGGCATGGC
>CABSNA010000117.1 GCA_902478865.1 uncultured Collinsella sp. | reverse complement strand
GTTTTACGTAGCAGAGTACGACACGACCTACCGTCAGCTTCGCTACAACAAGAGATACGAATATCTAGGCGCAAAAGTAATCAGCTATACATCGGGTTGGTACGGCCCCAACTATGGACACATAACCCAGTTCAAGTGTAACTACCGTGTGTACAACTAAAGCAACCCGGCCGGGACGAGGGGTGACGCAAAAGCGTCGCCCCTCGTTTTTAACCATGTCAACTGAACCTGGTTCAGTTTGGTTGATTTCCGATCTCAGCCGAACACATTGAGCGGATAGGCCGTTCCCGCAGTCAGTCGAACGTCCCCGGGGCCCTTCTCAGGCCCCGGGGACGGCATTTTCCCAGTTGAAGGAACGGTGGAGATGTGTTTCGATGGGTCAGATTCGTGTCGTTCCGAAAAGACCGTGAACCTTTTGTGGGACACGCGGCGCCGTGGTACCATAGCCGAGTTTGTTGTCTTGGTCGGAAACCAAGACACCTTATGCGCTGATCGGTAACCAGCGCCTGACCAATAAGGAGTCCTACCATGAAGCAGGGTATCCATCCCCAGTATGTCGAGTGCACGGTGACGTGCTCCTGCGGCAACACCTTCAAGACGCACGCTACCGTGTCCGAGATGAAGGTTGAGCTTTGCAACGAGTGCCACCCGTTCTACACCGGCCAGCAGAAGTTCGTCGACACCGGTGGACGCGTCCAGCGCTTCGCCGACAAGTTCGGTGGCGCCGCTGCCGCCCAGCTCAAGAAGGCTGAGGAGGCCAAGGCTGCCAAGGCCGCCAAGGCTGCTGAGGCCGAGGCCGCTCGCAAGGCCGCCGCTGAGGCTAAGGCTGCCGAGAAGGCTAAGCGTGCCGCTAAGTTCGCCGAGGAGGCTGCCAAGCAGGCCGCCGAGGCTCCCGCAGAGGCTCCCGTCGAGGAGGCCGCTGCCGAGGCTGAGACCACCGAGGCTGCTGAGTAAATAGCTCGCCGCGGAATCGCTCGCATTCATGGCATAAGGGCCGTGCATCCGTTTGGGTGCGCGGCCCTTTTCCTTTATTGGTGCAAACGAACCTGTCTCCATGGCACCAGATTGGTACGAAGGGGACGGATTGGTTTGCGCCAAATGGCAGAGAGACAGCGTTTTCCCAGATAAAAGCTGACAAATTAAACCAGTCCCTTTTTGGCAGGTTGGTCGTAGTTATTACGTGGCGGTCGAGCTCGACCGTATAGGCCGCGCCTTGTTTGGCTAAAGTACAATCATCTGTGTTTAACTCGCCCGCAGCTGCACGGCGTGGGCTATGGCCAAAAAGGAAAACCACATGGGATTCATGTCAAAGCTGCTGTCCTTTGGATCCGATAAGGACCTTAAGCGCTACTACAAGATCGTCGACCAGATCAACGGTCTTGAGCCCCAGTTTGAGAAGATGACCGAGGAGGAGCTCCGCGCCCAGACCGATAAGTTCCGCGAGCGTTACGCCAACGGCGAGTCGCTCGACGACATGCTTCCCGAGGCCTTTGCTACCGTGCGTGAGGCTTCCAAGCGCACCATGGGTATGCGCCACTTTGACGTGCAGCTCATTGGCGCCATGGCACTGCACGAGGGCCACATCGCCGAGATGAAGACCGGCGAGGGCAAGACGCTCGTCTCCACCTTGGCCGGCTACCTCAATGCTATCGCCGGCAAGGGCGTGCATGTCGTTACCGTCAACGATTACCTGGCAAAGCGCGACTCCGAGTGGATGGGCCGCATCTACAAGTACCTGGGCATGACCGTCGGTCTGCTCCAGAACAACATGCCGCTCGAGCTCAAGCGTCCGGCCTACCAGGCCGACGTCACTTACGGCACCAACTCCGAGTTCGGCTTTGATTACCTGCGCGACAACATGGTCACCCGTCCCGAGCAGCGCGTGCAGCGCGGTCACAACTACGCCATCGTCGACGAGGTCGACTCCATCCTGATCGATGAGGCCAGGACGCCGCTCATTATCTCGGGCGCCGGCACTAAGTCCGCCAGCACCTACAAGGAGTTCGCGCGCGCCGTGCGCGGCCTGGAGCGCGGTGAGGACGTGTCGCACGACATGCTCACCGCCACCGAGGACGTCGAGCCCACGGGCGACTATGTCATGGACGAGGCCAAGCACACCATTGCCGCCACCGAGCGCGGCCTTAAGAAAATCGAGCGCCGCCTGGGTATCGATGACATCTATGCCGATCTCTCCGGCCAGCTGGTCAACCACCTGCAGCAGGCGCTGAAGGCACAGTACATGTTCCACCGCGATAAGCAATACGTGGTCACCAACGGCGAGGTCAAGATCGTCGACGAGTTCACCGGCCGCATTATGGAAGGCCGCCGTTACTCCGAGGGTCTGCACCAGGCCATCGAGGCCAAAGAGGGCGTGCTCGTACGCGAGGAGAACCAGACCCTGGCCACCATCACCCTGCAGAACTACTTCCGTCTGTATGACAAGCTCTCCGGTATGACCGGCACAGCACTTACCGAGGATGCCGAGTTCCGCGAGATCTACAAGCTGCCCGTCGAGGTCATCCCCTCCAACAAGCCCGTGCAGCGTGTTGACCACGAGGACCTGGTCTACCGCACCATTCAGGCCAAGTACAACGCCGTTGCCGACGACGTTGAGCGTCGTCACGCCAAGGGCCAACCGGTCCTGGTGGGCACCGTCTCCATCGAAAGCTCCGAGAAGCTGTCCGCCGCCCTTACCAAGCGCGGCATCGCACACGAGGTCCTCAACGCCAAGCATCACGAGCGCGAGGCTCATATCGTTGCCCAGGCCGGACGCTACGGCGCCGTGACCATCGCTACTAACATGGCCGGTCGTGGTACCGACATCCTGCTGGGCGGCAACCCCGACGAGCTGGTGCGCGAGCGCCTTGAGTACGAGGGCCTGACCATGGAGGACGTGACGCCCGAGCAGCTCGAGCAGTTTAACGCCGAGGCCAAGGAGACTTGCAAGGCCGAGCGCGAGCGCGTGCTTGCCGCCGGCGGCCTGACCGTTATTGGCACCGAGCGCCATGAGTCCCGTCGTATCGACAACCAGCTGCGCGGCCGCTCCGGCCGTCAGGGCGATCCGGGCGAGACCCAGTTCTACCTGTCGCTCGAGGACGACCTCATGCGCCTGTTCGGCGGCGACAAGATGGACCGCGTCTCCAAGATGATGGTCACGGCCGACATGGGTGACGACATGCCCATCCAGCATAAGATCATCTCCAAGGCCGTCGAGAGCGCCCAGCACAAGGTCGAGAGCATCAACTTCTCCATGCGTAAGAGCGTCCTTGAGTACGACGACGTTATGAACAAGCAGCGCCAGGTCATCTACGCCGAGCGCAATAAGATTCTGGACGGCAAGGACCTGACCGACCACATCACCGAGGTCATGCACGATACCGTCTACCGTTGCGTGCAGGAGTTCTGCACCAAGGACAGCCACGATGGTGAGCGCGACCTGGAGGGCCTGCGCAAGTGGGTCGTCGAGCTGACCGGGCATATCGATACCCCTCAGTTCCCCGACGAGGACTTTGAAGCCCTGGCTGCCGATGTCTTGGCCTATGTTGAGAAGTGCTACAACATGAAGGCCGAGCGCTTGGGCGAGGACCTGATGCGCGAGCTCAACACCCAGGTCATGCTGCGCGTCATCGATACCCGCTGGATGAACTACCTGCAGGAGATGGACTACCTCAAGACCGGCATCGGCCTGCGCGGCTTTGGCCAGCGCGACCCGCTGGTTGAGTACAAGACCGAGGCCTACGGCGCGTTCCAGATACTCGTCGATACCATGTACGAGGATTACCTGCGCACGGTTTTGCGCATCGAGATCAAGGCAGCCCCGCGTGCCGTGGAGCACAAGGAGGAGCCCGCGCTCGAGGGCGCGCGCTTCTCCGGCCCTGCCGAGGTCGATGGTGACAACGGCGACTCGGTGCTGCGCAAGCAGGCGCAGGTGCAGGCCCGCACGGCTGTCCAGGGTGGTCCGGCTGCCGTCAACAACGGTGGCAAGGTGACCACCTATCGCAAGTCCGAGAGCGACGATCCGTACGTCAACGTGGGCCGCAACGACCCGTGCCCCTGCGGTAGCGGCAAGAAGTTTAAGTACTGCCACGGCAGGAATCGTTAATGGCTGAGGCTTTAGAGGTAACGCCCGCCGAGCTGGACGCGTTTGCGGACCGGCTCGGTGAGGTCGAGTCATATCTCCACCTGGACGAGAAGCGTACCCGCGTGTCCGAGCTCGAGGCCAAAAGTGTTGCCCCTGGCTTTTGGGATGACGCCGACGCCGCCCGTGCCACCATGGAGGAGATTGCGCGCACCAAGGAAGATATCGCTGCCGTGGACACCGCGCGCGGCGAGCTTTCCGATGCCCGCGCCGCGCTGGAGCTTGCCGAGGAGATGGGGGATGACCCCGACGCCGTCGCCCTTCGCGAGGAGGCTACAGCCACGGCTGAGCGCCTGGCCCGTGCCATCGATGAGCTTGAGCTTTCGAGCTGGTTTACCGGTGAGTTCGATCACGGCGATGCCATTGTGACCATCAAGCCCGGACAGGGTGGTCTGGAGGCGCAGGACTGGACCTTCATGCTCTTTAAGATGTACATGAAGTACTGCCAGCGTCGCGGCTGGAAGGTCACCATCAACGACTGTCCCGCGGCCGAGGTCATCGGCATCGACCGCGCGACCTTTACCGTCGAGGGCAAGGACGCATTTGGCATGCTGCGCGCCGAGGCCGGCGTCCACCGCTTGGTTCGCATTAGCCCCACCGACGACAAGAAGCGCCGCCAGACCACGTTTGCCGGCGTCGAGGTCATCCCCGTGCTACCCGATGATATCGACATCGAAATCAGTCCCGATGACATCCGCGTGGACGTGTACCACGCGAG
>CABSNA010000116.1 GCA_902478865.1 uncultured Collinsella sp. | reverse complement strand
ACGTCCTTGCGACGCGCCTTGACGGTGGAGCGGGCAATGATCTTGTTGCCGATAGCACCCTGGATGGGCACCTCGAACAGCTGACGCGGAATAATCTCCTTGAGCTTGTCGCATAGGCCGCGGGCAAGACCGTAGGCCTTGTCCTTGTGGACGATAAACGACAGCGCGTCCACCTCGTCGCCCGAAAGCAAGATATCGAGCTTCACGAGCTCGGAGGGACGATACTCGTTGAACTCGTAGTCGAGCGAGGCATAGCCCTTGGTTCGGCTCTTGAGCTGGTCAAAGAAATCCAAGATGAGCTCGGCAAGCGGCATATCGAAGCGCAGCTCGACCGACTTGCTCGTGAGATGGATCATGTCGGTAGTAATGCCGCGGTGCTCGATAGCGAGCTGCATAACGGCACCCGTATACTCGGGCGGGCAGATAATCTTGGCCTTGAGGTAGGGCTCCTCAATGCGCTCGATGCGCGTAGCCTCGGGCAGATCCTGCGGGCTGCGGACATCAATCATCTCGCCGTCAGTCTTGTAGACGTGATAGTCGACCGATGGACTCGTGGCAATGAGGTCAAGATTGAACTCGCGCTCCAGGCGTTCCTTGACGACTTCCATGTGCAGCAGGCCCAGGAAGCCCACGCGGAAGCCAAAACCGAGCGCCACCGAGGTCTCGGGCTCCCACACCAACGACGGGTCGTTGACGTGCAGCTTATCGAGCGCGTCGCGCAGGTTCTCGTAGTCCTTGTTATCGATCGGGAACAGGCCCGTATAGACCATGGGCTTGGCCTCGCGGTAGCCGGGAAGCGGCTCGGGGCAGGGATTCGACGCCCACGTGAGGGTATCGCCCACGCGAACGGCCTCGGGGTCCTTCAGGCCCGTGACCACGTATCCGACCTCGCCGACCGTCAGCGCGTCAACCGGGGTCTCGGCGGGACGCTTGACGCCCACGCCATCGACCAAAAAGTCGCCCTTTGCCTGCATCATGCGCAAGGTATCGCCCTTTTTGATGGAGCCGTCAAAGATGCGCACCGTGGCGACGACGCCACGATACTCGTCGAAGTATGAATCCAGAATGAGTGCCTTGAGCGGCGCGTTCGCATCACCCTTGGGCGGAGAGATCAGAAAGACAATGGACTCCAGCAGATCGTGGATGCCCTCGCCGGTCTTGCCCGAGACACACACGGCATCATCGGCAGGGATCGCCAGGTCATCCTCGATCTCGGTCTTAACCTCATCGGGATGGGCCGAGGGCAGGTCGATCTTGTTGATGGCCGGCACAATGTCCAGATTGGCGTTCATGGCGAGCGTCGCGTTAGAGACGGTCTGCGCCTCGACGCCCTGCGTGGCGTCGACAACGAGCACCGCGCCCTCACAGGCTGCCAGCGAGCGCGAGACCTCATAGGTAAAGTCCACGTGGCCCGGCGTATCGATCAAATTGAACTGATACGTCTCGCCATCGTCGGCGTCATAAGACACGCGAACGGCATTGGACTTGATCGTGATGCCGCGCTCGCGCTCGATATCCATGGTGTCGAGCAGCTGCGACTCCATGTCGCGTTCGTCGACGGTATGGGTGAGCTCGAGGATGCGATCGCTGATCGTGGACTTGCCATGGTCGATGTGCGCAACGATTGAGAAGTTGCGGATGTGGGAAATGTCAATTGAAGTATTCATGCGGACTATCTTACCCGAGCGGTACAAAAAATGGAGCCTGTTCCATAAAACAGGCTCCATTTATGCGCGTAATCTGTTTGGTGTGAAATTTACAACTTAGGCGTTGATGCTGTTCACGAGCTTGGCAAGACCGGACTTGCGGTTGGAAGCCTGATTCTTGTGGATAACATGCTTGGCGGCAGCCATGTCGAGACGCTTGGTGACGGTCTTGAGGGCAGCCTGGGCCTTCTCGGCGTCGCCCTCGGCGACGGCGGACTGGACGTGCTTGGTCAGCGTCTTGAGCTCGGACTTGACAGCCTTGTTACGCATGCGAGCTGCCTCATTGGTGCGGATACGCTTCTTCTGAGACTTGATGTTTGCCACTTCTGGAGTTCCTTTCGAGTTCCTTGCAAAAAATGTATGACACCTCTGAGACACGGTGAGGTCATGCAAGCGCCTACTATAGCACGCTCCCCCTCAAAGGGATAGAACGAATTTGTCAAATAGGCAGGTATCATCACGATTTTCTCAAGATGTTCGTAATCCAGAGCGAAAGCGCGGTCTCAGAATCGGCCGAACCCTTGAGCGCGAGCTCCACATCAACGGCACCCTCGAGCGCTGCGACGAGCTCTGCCATCGAAAAGCGGCGTGCCCAGGTCAGGTGATTCTTGACCTGCCAGGACTGGAGTTTGAGCGTTGCGGCCAGCTCACGACCCTGTCCGCGCGCATCGAGCGCCTTGGCAACGATAAGCTCGCGAATGCGGCCGCACAACAATGTGTACGTCCACACGTAGCTCTTGGCGGGCAGTAGATTGAAGAGCTCGAGCGAGCGGCGCATGTCACGGGCCGAGACTGCATTGAGAAAGTCCCAGGGTTGAACCTCGGCCGTACGTACAATCCAGCGCTCCACATCGGCAAGCTCAATCTGGGGCGCCTCGACCATCTGGACAAGCTTAGCCAAGTCGTTATCGAGCATGCGCGTGTTTTCACCCGAACGCGAGACGAGCTCCTCGGCGGCCGCCGTCGAGATCGACTTGCCGTGCTGCGTCGCCATCTGTTGCACGCGGCGCGGTAGCTCCCAGCGCTTGGTGCCGGAGCAATCGATCACGGCCTTCTTGTCGATTTTGGCGATCGCCTTATACAGGCGCGTGTTCTTGGCAAGCGAGTCGGCGATGATGAGGCAGACCGTCGTGGGGCTGGGACTCGCCAAATACTCGACAAGCGGCTCCGAGACCGCCTTAGCAAGCTTTGAGCAGCCATCAAGGATTACCAAGCGAAACTCGCTGCCCATCGGAAAGGTGTTAAGCGATCCGATAATCGACTCGATATCGGGGTCTTTGGTCATATCGCGCTCGTCGAGGTTGAACTCGACCATTCCCGACTTTTCCAGACGCGCCTTCATACGCGAGACGGCGTGATCGCGCTTGACGCCGTCGGTACCGACGATCAGATATGCCGGCAGCAGACCGGTTTCGGACATTACGCTCCCCTCCCGCAGGCCTTCGTATTCGTTCCGTGCCATTCTAGCCCAGGGGCCCACCACACGCCAACGACGTCGTCACGGTCGCTGGCATCGCATCGCAAAGCCCTTTGCGGTCGGGCTGATGGTGATATCACCGTGTTCGATGGTGCATGCGAACGCACCGCCCGCTTCCTGAACGGTATCGATGCAGGCATCCGACGGATGACCGTATCGATTCCCCTTGCCGGCGCTCGCGAGGGAAAGCTCGGGTCTCAGGACGTCCAGCAACTCACCATCGACTGAAACCTTGGAGCCGTGATGCCCAAGTTTAAGGACATCGATATCCCCCACCTCCTGCACGAATTCCCGTTCTTGGTCGAGCTCGGCATCACCAGTGAGGAGCATACGCAGGCTCTTGCCTTCCTGAACATAAGAGAGTAGCAGGACAAGCGAGTCCTCATTTCCCTCGCCATCTACGGACTCGAACGGCCACATCACGCGGGCACAAAATGAGCCGATGTCGACCGTATCCCCACGGCGCACCTGCCGATACTCAACGCCAGGTCGATTCAATACCTCGGCAGGAGTATCCTCCAACGCATCCGCCGCCACGGCAATCGTTCCGACCGAAAACTGTTCGAGCACGGCAGGTAGACCACCCCAGTGATCCTCATCCCAATGCGTCACAAAGACGGCATCGATATGGTGCACGTTATTGCGAACCAACGCCGCTACCACGCGCCCATCGAGCCCGCAGTCGACGAGTGCTAATGCGTCGCCCTGGCGGATAAGAATCGCATCCGCCTGGCCCACATCGAGCACCGTCACCGAAGGCGGAGCGAATCGATCCCAGTAGATGTACGGAATCGCAGCCAAGAGCACCAGGCATGAAAGCCCCACCGCCATAGGACGTGCACGGGGACGCGGCCACCAGACCAACAGAACCGCCAGCAAACACGGCACTAGGTAAATCCACATGCTTTCGGGCGGCACACTCACAGATGCACCAGGCACGGCGGCAAACAGCTGCTCGAAGAACAGCGCGCAACGGGCGGCAATCATGGGCACAACGAGCGCCCAAGTCCGCAACGGTCCCACGAGCGAAAAGGGAACCAGCACGATGGACACAGCAAGCAGTACGCTCACCACCGGACCGATGACCGCATTTGCCAACGGAGCAATGAGCGAGAACGTGCCGAAGGCGGGAATGGTAATGGGAAGAGTCGCCAGTTGCGAGCACAGCGTGACGGAAAGCATGCTGGCAACGCCCGATGACACACCCAGCTCACCCAAAGCGTAGGTCGCATAGGGGCAAAAGCACAGAATGGCTAAGACGCTGGCACATGAAAGCTGAAAGCCCATCTCGAACAGCACCGTCGGTCGCAGTAGCACAAAGATGGACATGGTTACGAAGAGTGCCGATGCGCCGTGCCGGCGACGCCCCGCGCCGTTTACAACAAGCGTAGCGAACACCATGCAGCACGCGCGCACGGCCGAGGGAGACGCGCCCGTAAAGGCAGCGTAGCCCACAAGCGTTATCGCCAATATCGCCCGCTGAAGACCACGTGAGCACCGAGTCTTTTGCAATAAACCCTCGATTACAAACCCCACGATAGCCAAATGGCTGCCCGAGACGGCGATAAGATGCGCCGTTCCCGTTACCGAAAACCAGTCGCCCGCCGGCTGGGCGCGTAGCTCGGCCGAACGACCGCAGACGACACCGGCTATGAGCGCACGCGCCGGGTCGGTCGCAGGCGCGATGGACGCAAGC
>CABSNA010000115.1 GCA_902478865.1 uncultured Collinsella sp. | reverse complement strand
GGTCAAATTCGAGCTGTTCCTCGAGATTCTTGATCCACATAATGCGAGCGACATCGAGCAGATGGTCAATACCGTGGCGGCAGAAGATGCGCCCCGATTCCAACTGCGCAATGTTGCCCAGGTGCCGCCGAAACAGCCCGTTGGCACAAATGTAATCAATGCGAGGCATGGCATCAAAGGGGGCCAGGCCCGAAGCCATGAAGCCGCGACGCGGCGTCCCCTCATCGGTCTTCGATGTAAAGTCGTTGACGACCCTCATGCTAACGGCCCAGCATCCTAAAGAACCGCTCCTCGAGCGACGGATCGGTCTCAAAGACGCCGCGGCGAGCGAGCGTCACGGTCTTGGTGCCGGGCTTTTGCACGCCGCGCATGGTCATGCACATATGCTCAGCCTCCATGAGCACAATCGCTCCCTGGGGGGCGAGATAATCCATGAGGGCGTCGGCAACCTGCGCACACAGCTGCTCCTGCAGCTGCAGACGACGGGCATAGACTTCAACCGTGCGAGCGAGCTTAGACAGACCCGCCACGCGACCGTTAGGGATATAGCCGATCGCAGCCTTGCCATAAAACGGCAGCAGATGATGCTCGCACAGCGAGTAAAACGTGATGTCGCGCTCGATAACCAAATCGTTCGAAGCGACGGCAAAGGTTTTGGACAGGTGCTCCTCGGCACCCTGATCCATACCGCCGGCGATCTCACCATACATACGGGCAACGCGCGCCGGGGTCTCCAGCAGGCCCTCACGAGTTGGGTCCTCGCCTATGCCCTCAAGCAAAAGCTTAATGGCGGCCTCGACTTTTTCCTGATCGACCATCTGGGCCTCACTTTTCCGATTTCACGTTCGCGCTATGGTACCACGCCCTTTGGCATCGGCCACAAGCTACATAGTATGGGTCGAATAGACTGGATCGTCCCGCCAAAGTTCAACCGCATCACAAAGCGCAACACCCTCGCGCTCAGCACGGTCGCGCGTAGCGTTCATATCGATCACACGCTGGTTACTCGAGCCTCTAAAACGCAATGAGATATCGTACAGATCCTGAACAAACGGGCCGTCCACCAACATGTCGAGGCAGGCCAGGATACGGTTCGTCACCTCGGTATGATGACGACCGCCCGGCATAAGCTCCTCGAGCACGTCGCCGGTAAAGCACCAAATGGTCTTGCCCGACCCCGCGGGATAGGCCGCACGCACGCGTTCGATAAAGTCAACAAGCCCCACCTGATTCTCGGGCTCCATAGGCTCGCCGCCCAGAATCGTCAGGCCATCGATAAAGGGATGGTCGAGGCTCTCGATAATCTTGTCCTCGACGGCACGATCGAACGTTTCACCCGCGGCAAAGTCCCACGCGACGGAGTTAAAGCAATTCTTGCACCCGCGACGGCACCCGCTCACAAACAGAGAAGTACGAACGCCTTCCCCATCAGCAATGTCGAAATACTTAATGATCGCGTAGTTCATAGGTAACTCTCCCGGGAGGCCGGGACATATCATCCCGTCCTCAAACATTCTCGGCCTTCGGCCTGCGAAACTGCGGGCGGGACGATATGTCCCGGCCTCATGCAAAGGGTAACTCAATGAACGAAGCGAACATCGAGTATAGGGTTCGAGGTCCAATAAAAAACTTTGTTGCAGCTCAACCGCCATCGCAAGTAAATCGCAGCTGCAGCTCGAATTATTTCCGCTAAGAACTTCGAGGAGTGAGCAGGCCTCATGCTGCATCTCAGCTACGTCAACTTGGCCGCCCCGTAGCGAGGCCCCGGACCTTTGCTCGATATGAGTTCCGCACGAACAGGAGGCGCCAGTGGCGCCTCCGTCGTGAGCCAGGACTGTCCGAAATAGCGAGTAAAGGTCCGGGGCCTCGCTACGGGGCGGCCTGGGATGGTTATTAGAGATGCAGCACGCGGTCGCGGATCTCCTCGGTTCGACCCTGGTTCCAGAACTGGGTACCGATGTAACCGCACGTGCGACGGGCGACGTTCATCTTCTCCTGGTCACGATTGCCGCAATTGGGGCACTCCCACACCAGTTTGCCGTCATCCTCGACAATCTTGATCTCGCCGTCGTAACCGCACACCTGGCAATAATCGCTCTTGGTGTTGAGCTCGGCGTACATGATGTTGTCGTAGATGTACTGCATCACGCGAATGACAGCCTTGAGGTTGTCCTGCATGTTGGGAACCTCGACGTAGGAGATGGCACCGCCCGGCGAAAGCTGCTGGAACATACCCTCGAACTTGAGCTTGTCGAATGCGTCGATCTCCTCGGACACGTGGACGTGGTAGCTGTTGGTGATGTAGCCCTTGTCCGTCACGCCCGGGATGATGCCAAAACGACGCTGCAGGCACTTGGCGAACTTGTAGGTCGTCGACTCAAGCGGGGTACCGTACAGCGAGAAGTCAATATCGCTTTCGGCCTTCCACTCCGCGCACTTGTCGTTCATGCGCTGCATGACGGCCATGGCAAAGGGCGTGCCCTCCTTCTCGGTGTGGCTGTGGCCCGTCATGTACTTGACGCACTCATACAGGCCGGCATAACCCAGACTAATGGTGGAGTAACCGCCCACGAGCAGCTTGTCGATCGTCTCGCCCTTCTTCAGGCGGGCGAGGGCACCGTACTGCCAAAGAATCGGTGCGGCATCCGAAAGCGTACCCATCAGACGCTCATGACGGCACAGCAGGGCGCGGTGGCACAGCTCAAGGCGCTCGTCGAAGATCTTCCAGAACTTATCCATGTCCTGATGCGAGCTCAGCGCGACATCGGGCAGGTTGATGGTCACAACGCCCTGGTTAAAGCGACCGTAGTACTTAGGCTTGGCCGGGTCGTAGTTCAGCGCGTTGGCGACATTGTTAAAGCCGTTGCCCGAACGGTCAGGCGTCAGGAAACTGCGGCAACCCATGCAGGTGTAGCAATCGCCGTTGCCGGCGGTCTCGCCCTTAGACAGCTTGAGCTCGCGCATCTTCTTCTCGGAGATGTAATCGGGCACCATACGCTTGGCAGTGCACTTGGCAGCCAGCTGGGTCAGGTAGAAGTACGGGGAATCCTCGTGAACGTTATCGTCCTCGAGTACATAGATAAGTTTGGGGAATGCCGGGGTGATCCATACGCCGGCCTCGTTCTTAACGCCCTCGTAGCGCTGGCGAAGCGTCTCCTCCACAATCATGGCAAGGTCGTGCTTCTCCTGAGGCGTACGGGCCTCGTTAAGATACATAAAGACCGTCACGAACGGCGCCTGGCCATTGGTGGTCATAAGGGTCACGACCTGATATTGAATCGTCTGGACGCCGCGACGGATCTCGTCACGCAGACGGTCCTCAACGACCTCACGGACCTTCTCGGCAGACGCAGAGACGCCGAGCTCCTCAAGCTCACGAGCGACCTCGCCGCGAATCTTTTGACGGCTCACCTCGACGAACGGGGCAAGATGGGTCAGCGAAATCGACTGGCCACCGTACTGGGAGGAAGCAACCTGGGCGATGATCTGCGTCGCGATGTTGCAGGCGGTCGAGAAGCTGTGCGGCTTCTCGATCAGCGTACCCGAGATAACAGTACCGTTCTGGAGCATGTCCTCCAGGTTCACCAGATCGCAGTTGTGCATGTGCTGGGCAAAGTAATCCGAATCGTGGAAATGGATCAGGCCCTCATTATGGGCATCCACGATCTCTTGAGGCAGCAGCACACGCTGAGTCAGGTCCTTGGAGATCTCGCCGGCCATGTAGTCACGCTGAACGGAATTGACGGTCGGGTTCTTGTTGGAGTTCTCCTGCTTGACCTCTTCGTTATTGCACTCGATCAGCGACAGGATCTTGTCATCGGTCGTGTTCTTCTGGCGCTTCAGGCTCTGAACATAGCGATAGATGATGTAGTGGCGGGCAACCTCGTAGCAGTCGAGACGCATGATCTCGTCCTCGACCAAATCCTGAATCTCCTCGACCGAAACAGTGTGGCCCGCGTTCTCGCATGCCTCGGCGACGTTTTGCGCCGCGTAAACCACCTGGCGGTCGGTAAGACGAGAGCTCTCCTCGACCTCCAAGTTTGCGGCACGGATGGCATTGACGATCTTATCGATGTCAAAGACAACCTCGGTGCCGCTGCGCTTGATGATCTTCATCCTCTTGCCTCTTTCGCATCGTAGCCTCATCGCGCTTCAGAGCCAAACGATACCCGGCAGGGCTTGCCCCTGTCTTGCGGCGCCGTCGCGCAATCTGTGTTCTCGATAAACCATAAGTCCTCATGCGGACAATCCTCGCGGCCGATCAAGCGGCTCAAAGACGTGTCCAAATGGGGCGAATAAGGTTCTCGTTCTCTGTCCGCCATCTATCATACGACAAAGAGGCATCTATATCCTGTATTCTTTTTTTAGGTCAAACACAACATATAGTGTTTCAGCAGGTCAAAGCAATTAGTCATTTTGCAGACGCATTAAAAATGAGGGGTTCTTGGGAAGTCGGTAAAACGTTACCAACACGGCTACCTGCATGGCAGTTATAAAACCCCCTTAGTCAAGCCGCTGACAAATCCTACCAAAACCAAGCCGCTCACGCCAAAAGAATCCAAAAGATTATGCTTGACCAACATGTTGCGGTCACGGTCGGCCAGGACGTATGCAATCTGCCGGCACCTCTACGGGGACCTTGGATCAATATTTGGTGGCATATTTGACGGCGTGCTTGGTAGCAAAACAAAACAGCCCAGAGGACATAGCCTCTGAGCTGCGAACATTTGGTGGGCGTTAGAAGATTTGAACTTCTGACCTCTTCCGTGTCAGGGAAGCGCTCTCCCCCTGAGCTAAACGCCCAAATGGAGCGGACAACGGGGCTCGAACCCGCGACCCCAACCTTGGCAAGGTTGTGCTCTACCAACTGAGCCATGTCCGC
>CABSNA010000114.1 GCA_902478865.1 uncultured Collinsella sp. | reverse complement strand
GTATACGGGTGCATCATCGACGTCTTCAATACAGAAAATATCAGTGCGGAATGTTCCGGAGAGAAGCCCCGTCACGCCCCCGGATTCCCTGCGTTTCCGGCCTTGAGGTCGGCGTGGGCGGAGATCGTGGCTGATGGGGATACGTATCCCGGTTGCTGTTTCGCGCTTTGCGCGAAAGGCGCGCTACTTTGGAATGGGTGGGGAACGTGGCTGTTGCGGCAACTGGTCCCCGCCACAAATTACCCTCGGCATACTTGCGCGATAGCCTACTGGTGCTACACTTGCAATTGCTGTTTCAGGGCGGGGTGGAATTCCCCACTGGCGGTAAATCGGGCGGTGCCAAAGGGGTGCCGTGGCGCAGGTAAAGTGCCTGCGGCCGAGCCGATGAGTCCGCGACCCGGGTGTGCGTTGGTTCGCATGCCGGCTGAACTGGTGAGATCCCAGTACCAACGGTTAGAGTCCGGATGAAAGAGGCAGGTGATCTTATGTCTGAACAGTCGCAGCATATCCATTTTGAGAACACGAATAGGTGGAGCACCAAACAGCTCGTTACCATGGCGTTGATGTGCGCCTTGGGAGCACTGTTTATGTACGTGCAGCTGCCCATTCTCCCCTCGGCGCCGTTTTTGACGTATGACCCGTCGCTGGTGCCGGCGATGGTGTGTGGATTTGCGTATGGCCCTGGTGCCGGCACCGCTGTTGCCGCCATGGCGATCGTTATCCATGCGCTTACCACGGGCGATTGGGTCGGTGCGCTTATGAACCTGGTGGCTACGCTGGGCTATATTCTGCCTGCGGCTATCGTCTACCAGAAGATGCATACCTATAAGGGTGCCGTGATTGGCCTGGTGCTCGGCGTCATTGCTGCTACGGCGCTTTCTATGGTTGCGAATCTGACCATTGGCGTTTGGTTCTGGTATGGCTCGGTTGATGTGATCGCCCCGCTCATGATTCCCGCCGTGCTGCCGTTCAACCTCATCAAGACCGTACTCAACTCGGTGTTGACGCTGGCGGTGTACAAGGCAGTCTCTAATCTCATCACGCCCAAGAAGGACCAGGTCAAAGGCCGCGCATGATTGAGTGTCGGGGCGTTTCCTTTAGCTATGACGGTGCTGCACCGGCGCTCGATGGCATCGATCTGAACATCGAGGATGGGGAGTTTTTCTGCATCCTTGGCGGAAACGGGTCGGGCAAGTCGACGTTTGCCAAGCATTTGAACGCGCTGCTGCAGCCCGATACGGGAACGGTGTGCGTCAACGGCCTGGACGCGTCCGATCCCGAGCTGGTCTACGACATCCGCTCGACTGCGGGCATGGTGTTCCAGAATCCCGACGACCAGCTTGTGGCGACGCTTGTCGAGGACGATGTCGCGTTTGGTCCCGAGAACTTAGGGGTTGAATCGGCCCAGATCGCGCAGCGCGTGCGCGAGGCGCTGAAGGCCGTGGGTCTGGTGGGCTTTGAGCGCCACGAGACCCACGCTCTCTCGGGCGGACAAAAGCAGCGCGTGGCGCTTGCCGGCGTGCTCGCCATGGAGCCGCGCGTGCTCATCTTGGATGAGGCCTCCTCGATGCTCGATCCGCGCGGGCGCAAGGGCCTTATGAAGGCCTGTCACGCGCTGCACGAACGCGGAATGACCATCGTGATGATTACGCACTTTATGGAAGAGGCCGCTGAGGCCGATCGCGTTGCTGTCTTCCAAGCGGGCCGCGTTGCCATGTTGGGCACGCCCGAGGAGATTCTGACGCGGGCGGACGAACTCGCGCGGCTGAACCTGGATATACCGGCATCGTGCTGTTTTGGCAGGGCGCTTCGCGCGAAGGGCGTGCCCATTTGCGCACAGGTGCGCGAGGCGGATATGGTCGCCGATATAGTGCAGGCTTATGCCGAGCGGAGTAGGACAGGCATCGCCGGGCGGCCTTTCGCATCCGATCATCGCATTCCCGACAGCGTCTCCTCTGCAATCGATGGCGCAGACGCGCTGGAGCCTGTCATCGAGATTTCGCACCTTTCGTATAGCTATTCGCTGAGCGCCCGCGAGCGTCGCCGTTGGCACAAGCGCTCAGCCGCCGAGGGCGCATCGAACAAACAGGCTCTCTGGGGCAACGACCCCAGCAGTCCGTGGGCACTGCGCGACGTGTCTTTGACGGTGCGCCGCGGCGAGTTCCTGGGGCTGGCAGGCCATACCGGTTCGGGTAAATCCACGCTGGTCCAGCACCTCAACGGATTAATCCGCCCGCAGGAGGGGAGCGTTTACGCGCTGGGGCTCGACCTATCAAGCAAGAAAGACGCCGCCGCGGTTAAGGCGAAGGTCGGCGTGGTATTTCAGTATCCAGAGCGTCAGCTGTTTGCCGAGACCGTGGCACAGGACGTGGCATTTGGTCCGCATAACCTTGGCTTGTCGCAGGCCGAGGTTGCCCGCCGCGTTGAGTCATCGCTCGCGCGCGTGGGCCTCGACCTGGCCACGGTGGGCGACAAGAGCCCCTTTGAGCTTTCGGGCGGGCAGCAGCGGCGCGTGGCGTTTGCCGGCGTGCTTGCCATGGAGCCCGAGGTCCTGGTACTCGATGAGCCCATGGCGGGGCTCGATCCGGCGGCGCGCAGTGATTTCCTGGAGCTCATCGATCGACTTCACCATGGGGGCCTGACCGTCGTCATGGTCTCACACAGTATGGATGACCTTGCCAATTGCTGCGACCGTATTGTCGTGATGAACGAGGGCACGGTGTTTGCCGAGGGCACGCCCGCTCAGGTGTTTGCGCATGCCGATGAGCTCAAGTCGATCGGCTTGGGTGTTCCCGCTGCCCAGCGCATGGCGCTGGCGCTTGCGAAGGCAGGCGTGCCGCTGCGCTTTGACGGCCTCTATACGGTTGAGTCGCTGGCAGACGAGTTGGTGGACCTGCTGATCGTTCGCTCGGACGGTCCTTCTAACGTCGCGGACATTGCTAAATCCAAGACGGTCGCGCGAGAGGAGGGCTGCTAATGGAGGCGTTTTCGTTTGGCAGCTACTATCCCAGCGATAGTGCAATTCACCGCCTGGACCCGCGAACTAAGTTGCTCTTGGGCTTTGTGTTTCTGATCACGACGCTCACGGTCAGCAGCTTCCGCGGACTGGTCCCGGTCGCAATCTTCGTTGTCCTGATCTATACCGTGTCCCGGGTGCCGGCTCGTCGCGTCCTGTCATCGATGGCACCGCTGCTGGCGATCGTCGCGGTGGTCGCGGTGCTCAACCTGTTTTCCGACCAGAGCGGGCGCATTCTGTGGCAGCTCGGCTTTTTGCAGATAAGCGAGGGCTCGCTGCATTCCGCCGCCTTTATGGCGTGCCGCCTGACCTTGATGATGGCCGGTATGAGCGCTATCACGCTCACCACACCGACGCTCGACCTCACCGCGGGCTTTGAGCGCCTGCTCGCGCCGTTTGCGCGTGTGGGACTTCCTGCGCACGAGCTCGGCATGATTATGGGTATCGCGCTGCGCTTTATGCCGCAGTTTGCCACCGAGATGAAGCAGACGGCCGACGCGCAGGCGAGCCGCGGTGCGCGCGTGACGGGAGGCCCGCTCGGCGGCGTGCGTATGCTCGGCAGTGTGGCGATTCCGCTGTTCACGGGCGTGTTCCGTCATGCCGAGACGTTGTCTGCCGCCATGGATGCCCGTTGCTATCATGGCGAGCAGGGCCGCACACGTCTGCATGCGCTTGCATTTGGCCGCGGCGATGCGTTGGCGGTGGTGGTGACGTCGTTGCTGCTCATCTGCGTCATCGTCATCAATCTTCAACTTGTTTAGGCGCGATTTGAGCGCAGGAAAGGGGTCCCTATGACCGACAACGACCGCACGGCGCAGCTCGAGCGCGCCTGTTCGTATCTTAGGCGTATTCCGGCGTGGTATCTCGCCACGATCGACGTGACGGACGGACATCAGCCGCGCGTGAGGCCGTTCTCGTTTGCCATGGTCGATGATGGCAAGCTGTGGTTTTGCACCTCGCGCGATAAGGACGTGTGGGCCGAGCTTAGCGCGAACCCCAAGTTTGAGGTTTCGGGTTGGAAACCGGGGGAGTGTTGGATTGTGCTGACTGGCGAGGCCGCGCTCGAGGACGACGCGGTCGTGAGCGACCGGGTGCGCCAAGCCGGCTTTAAGCACATTGTGGGCATCGGCGAGCAACACGATAGTGCCAACGACGGTCGCCTTGCGTTTTTCTCGGTGCGAAATATCGCCGCCCGCTTCTGTGATATCGACGGCAGCGAGGAGCGCCTGGAGCTTTAGCCCTAGGGTAGCTAAAACAGCCCCGACCCAAAAAGACTAGTGCCAGGAGGACACATGGACGGATTGAATACGGTGCTGGAGTATCTGACGTCGGTGCCGGCATGGTATTTGGCGACGAGCGTTGACGGACAGCCGCATGTGCGTCCGTTTTCGTTTGCGCAGATCCAGGACGGCAAGCTGTGGTTTGTAACGGCGCGCACCAAAGACGTGTGGCAAGAGCTGCTGCAAAATCAACGCTTTGAGGCCACGAGTTGGTGGCCGGGCCATGGCTGGCTCATCTTGCGCGGGCGCGCGGGTCTGGATGACCAAGCCGCTCCCGATATGCGCGAGGCAGGCTGGAAGCACCTGGAGTGCCTAGGCGAGCACTACGAGGGCGCAGACGATCCCACGCTCGTCTTCTTTAGCGTGGAGGAACCCGAGGCCTTTGTCTGCAACCATGACGAATGGGTGCCGGTCGAGTTCTAGCCAGCTGGATCATCCTAACAACTTGGTTTTCGCATGGGTGGGCCCCGTATTGCCCGGCGCCGTTAGGAGCGCCGGGCAATACGGGGCCCGCTCTATTTGTCAACTCCTTCAAGCGAATGTGTCGGGAATGTTTCAATGCATGAACATGCAAGCTATTTACGTATTCATGCATCTTTTGGTGCTAAAGTTTCAACCCACTTCATAACGAC
>CABSNA010000113.1 GCA_902478865.1 uncultured Collinsella sp. | reverse complement strand
TTCATGAGCGTCTCGTGGGCTCGGAGATGTGTATAAGAGACAGCATTCACCCCGCCCGCATTGAGGAGATGTATCACAAGGCTGCCGACCTGGTTCAGCAGCGCGTGCGCGAGGCTGGCGAGCAGGCTGCCTTCGATACCGGCATCCACGATCTGCACCCCGAGATCGTCAAGACCCTTGGTGCCCTGCGCTACCGTACCTCGTTTGGTCAGAACGTGCTTCAGCATTCCCTCGAGGTCTCTGATCTGTGCGGCGTGATGGCTTCCGAGCTTGGCCTGGACGTTGTGACCGCCAAGCGCGCCGGCCTGCTTCATGACCTGGGCAAGGCAATCGACCACGACGTCGAGGGCCCGCATGCCGTCATCGGCGCCGAGCTTGCTCGCCGTTATGGCGAGAAGCCCGTTATCGTCCACGCTATTGAGGCTCACCATGCCGATGTCGACCCCAACACGGTGCTCGATGTCCTGGTGCAGGCCGCCGATGCTGTCTCTGCCTCTCGCCCCGGTGCCCGTCGCGAGTCTGCCGAGAACTACATCAAGCGTCTTGAGAAGCTCGAGGAGATCGCCAACTCTCATGACGGCGTCGAACGTACCTATGCCATGCAGGCTGGTCGCGAGGTCCACGTCATGGTCCAGCCGGACAAGATCTCCGATGCCCAGTCCACGGTCCTGGCTCACGATATCGCCCATCAGATCGAGGAAGAGATGGAGTATCCCGGTCAGGTGCGCGTCGTCGTGATTCGCGAGAGCCGCGCTGTCGATATCGCTAAATAACATGAGCGACGCGAACGAGCTCATCTCATTTATCGCGTCGATGTCGGGGGAGGGCAACCTTCGCGTCGAGGAGAACCTTGGCGAGGGATATGTCCGCCTCCGCGTTTCGGAGGCCGAGCGGCGCCAGGCAAAGCACGACATTCAGCATGTCGAGGATATCGTCATCGAAATGCTCCGTAATGCTCGCGATGCCGGCGCCGACAAGGTCTATCTCGCCACGACCAAGGAAGACGGCGTCCGCACGCTTGTCTTTCTGGATAACGGTTCGGGCGTTCCGCAGGATATGCAAGAGCGAATCTTCGATGCCCGCGTTACCTCCAAGCTCGAGAGCATGAAGATGGACCGTTGGGGCGTTCACGGTCGTGGCATGGCATTGTTTTCGATCAAGCAGAACACCGATGAGGCCCGTGTGGTCACGTCCGGTGTCGATCTTGGTTCAGCCTTTAAGGTGAGCGTCGCGGCCGACCGCCTCAGTGAGCGTGCCGATCAGTCCAGCTGGCCCCAGGCCGTCAAGGATGAGGACGGACGTTATGTCTGTGCTCGCGGTCCGCATAATATTATTCGCGCTGCTTGTGAGTTTGCGCTCGAGGAGTTGCGTGGTTGCGATGTCTATCTTGGTTCTCCGTCTGAGATTGCCGCGACCCTTTATGCTCAGGCGTCAAGTCGGCTCGATACGTCTCGTCTCCTGTTCATTGATGATGAGAGCGAGCTTCCGGTTGTCGATCGTTTAGGCCTTGCTTCTGATGCCGAGGACTTTATTCGTATTTGTTCGGGTTTGGGTCTTGAGATGTCCGAGCGCACGGCCCATCGTATTTTGGCAGGGCAGATTAAGCCCGTTCGCGGTGTGACCGCGCGTCTGCTGCGCGAGCGTGATTCGTCCTCGCATGCGCCGGCTCCTGTCGATCTCGCGAAGGATCGTCGCGGGCTACGTATTGCCAAGGATGACATGGCACAGTTTTCGCGCGCTGTGGAACGCGACTTTAATGACCTTGCCGCCCGGTACTATCTCAACCTTTGCGGCGACCCAAAGATCCGTGTTTCGCGTGATCGAATCACCGTGACCTTTGATCTTGCCAAAGAGGAATAGTGCCTTTACCGAGTCCACTCGGTACGATACAGTTATTGCAGTTAAAACGTACTTTTAAATGCAGGAGTTTCTTCATGGATTGCCTGAAGGTATCAAGCAAATCATCGCCCGCGTCCGTTGCCGGCGCCATCGCCGGCATGGTCAAGGATGGTGTGCCCGTCAACATCCAGTGTGTCGGCGCCGGTGCCGTCAACCAGGCCATTAAGGCCGTTGCTATCGCGCGCGGTTTTTTGATTCCAACCGGTTTTGATATTTCCTGCGCGCCCGTGTTCTCCGACATCCTCATTAACGGGGAGTCGCGCACGGCCATCCGCCTTTCTATCTACGTTCACCAGATCAATCGAGCTGCTATGGATAACGTCGTCATGGATGATGTTAAGCCTGTGGCATAGCTTCTGCTTGCCTTGTTTCGCTCCCCATCGTTAGGACTTATGCACATGGACCAGCGTTCCGTACGCGATATTCTTGCCGGTAAAACCTACTTTATCCGCACCTTTGGCTGCCAGATGAATCAGCACGACTCCGAGCGTGTGAGCGGTCTGCTTGATTCGTATGGCTGCCTCATGGCGCTCGATCCCGCGCATGCCGATATCGTTGTCTTCATGACGTGCTGCGTGCGCGAGGCCGCCGATACTCGCCTGTACGGTCAGTGCAATTCCTGCAAAAGCCTGCCGCCTTCGCCTTCGGGCAAGCGCGTGGTTGCCGTTGGCGGTTGCATCGCGCAGCGCGATGGCGAGGGCCTGCTCACCAACGTCGATAACGTCAATGTCATCTTTGGCACGCATTCCATTGCACATGTGGCCGAGCTCATTGCCGAGGCGTTCCTTGATGGTAAGCGTCATATCCGCACCAATGAGCATGAGGATACGGACGCCATGAGCATGCCGTGGCATCGCGAGACTCAGTATCACGCCTGGGTGCCCATCATGACGGGCTGCAATAATTTCTGCACCTATTGCATCGTGCCGTACGTGCGCGGTCGCGAAAAGAGCCGCCCCTTCGAGGAGATTGTCGACGAGGTGACCGGTTTGGTGCGCCAGGGCGTGCGTGAGATTACGCTGCTGGGCCAAAACGTTAACTCATATGGTCGCGATCTGTTTGGCAAGCCGCGTTTTGCCGATCTGCTGCGTGCCGTGGGCGATACGGGCGTGGAGCGCATCTTCTTTACGTCTTCGCATCCCAAGGACCTGTTGCCCGAGACCATCGACGCCATGGCCGAGACGCCTGCCGTTATGCCGCAGCTGCACTTGGCCGTCCAGTCAGGTTCGACGCGGATCCTCAAAGAGATGAATCGCCGTTATACACGCGAGGACTATCTGGGCCTTGTCGATCGCATTCGCAACCGCATGCCCGATATCGCGCTCTCGACCGACATTATCGTTGGCTTCCCGGGTGAGACTGAAGAAGACTTTGAGCAGACGCTCTCACTTGCCGAGACGGTCCGCTATGCTCAGGCCTATACCTTCATCTATTCCAAGCGCGCCGGTACCCCGGCCGCCGAGATTGACGATCCTACGCCGCATGAGGTTATTCTCGAGCGTTTCAACCGTCTGGTTAAGGTTATCGAGACCACGGCACACGAGTATAACCAGGGTGAGCTTCATACTGTGGTTCCGGCGCTCATTGAGGGAACGAGTAAAAAGAACGACGCGGTCCTGCTGGGCAAGAGTCCCAAGAATCAGACCGTGCATGCGCCTATCCCCGAGGGTTACAGCATCGATCAGATTGTTGGTAAGATCGTTGATGTTGACGTTGACGTTGCCAAGACCTGGTATTTGTCCGGCTCCGTTGTGGGCGAGCCGCGCTAATGGTTTCTCCCGGGGCAGGTCTTTCCGCCGTTGCGATCGTCGGTCCGACGGCGGTTGGTAAGAGTGATGTTGCCGACCGTTTGGCAGCTCGTCTTTCGTCCGAAGTGCTGTCGTGCGATGCGATGCAAATCTATCGCGGCATGGACATCGGTACCGCAAAGATGGCGCCCGATGAGTGCACGGCGCCGCTGCGTCTCGTCGACATTGTAGAGCCGGGTGTGGCATATTCTGCTGCGCTTTATCAGGCTGACGCTCGCGCGCATGTTGAACGTCTCCTTGGTTCGGGTTGCCTGCCGGTTTTTTGCGGAGGTACGGGGCTATATCTCAAGGCAGCCCTCGATGAGATGGACTTTCCCTCGGGTGAACTTGAGGACGATCGCCGTGTGGGCTATCAGGAGCTTGCCGAGCGTATTGGCGAGGAAGAACTTCATGCCCTGCTTGCCGAGCGCGATCCAGAATCGGCTGCTGTTATTCATCCCCATAACGTCCGCCGTGTGATTCGTGCGCTCGAGATGCATGATGATGGTATCTCCTATGCACAGCAAAAAAGTCAGTTTAGTGTTCCGCGCGAGCATTATCATGCCCTATGGTTTGGTCTGACGCGTAATCGCGAGGTGCTCTACGAGCGCATTAACCAGCGCGTCGATCTGATGTTTGAGCAGGGTCTTGTCGATGAGGTCCGCGGTCTTATGGGCCAGGGGCTGGGAGATGCCCTGACGTCGATGCAGGCAATTGGCTATAAAGAGATCATTGATGCTTTCAATGGCGTGATGAGCATGGATGAGGCTCGCGAACTCATTAAGATGCGTTCGCGTCGTTATGCCAAGCGTCAGCTTTCGTGGTTTAAGCGCGATGACCGTATCGTGTGGTTTGATATGGACGAGTTTACGATCGATGAGGTCGTTGAGGACATCCTGCATCGTATTGAGGCTGTCTAATGGCTCGTTTTCCTCTTGTTTCCACGGCACCCGAGCCCGAGCGTGCCATTTTGGTTGGTGTTGAATGGCGCGACAATGCATGGCCGCTCGATCGCTCGCTTGATGAGCTGGAGCGTCTTGCCCACACAGCTGGTGCCCAGTGCGTGGCACGCTTGTCGCAGCGTTTGGTAAAGCCGTATCCTAAATCGTTTATCGGTTCCGGTAAGGTTGAAGAGCTGTGCGGCCTGGTGCATCGCATGGATGCCGATGTCGTTATTTTTGACGACGACCTGACCCCCTCGCAGCAATCCTATTTGGAGAAAGCCGTGGGCGAGCCGGTAAAGATTATCG
>CABSNA010000112.1 GCA_902478865.1 uncultured Collinsella sp. | reverse complement strand
GCCCGTCCAAGAATTGGGATGCAGTTCAATACGAGCTCGGGGCTCTTTTCGTCTAGATTGGGGACGCATGGCCGGACGAAAACAATTTGCGTCTGGTAATAAGCGTACGAAAGCGCAATTTACGTCTTAATTCCGTACGCAAATCAAGACGAAAATCGTTTACGTCTGCTTTAATCCGCACGAAAACGGTTATCGTCTTGCAGGGCAGTTACCGCTTCTACAGTTCAACTTCCAGTTCGGCTTTGTGTTCGTAGAGGTAATTGCGCATGTAGGGGATGGCAAATGAGACCTTGCCGTACGAGGGGGCCTCGATAATCGATTCTCTTAACAGGCGGCTGCGGACGGAGCTCACCTGTTGAGGCGTTTTGTTTAGGGCATCGGCAACCATGCTGGTCGAGCTCGTCTGCCCCAAAGACGCCATGCTCAGCAGATAAGCGATGCACGTGGGCGGAATGCGCCGCAGCGCGGGCTCAATCACCATGGCGCAGAAGCGTTCGCGTGCCGTTGCAATGCCGCGCTCGGCTTCTTCTTCTCCAATAATCGCTGTATGTGCGCGTCTCGCCAACTGCCATGCGTAGTATCCAACGAGTTGGATCATGAAAGGATAGCCTTGCGTTGCCTCGGCAAGTTGGCCGGCAATACCTGGCTGCAACTCCATGCCAGACGCTTCAATGGTTTCCTCGAGGGAGTACGACACTTCGGTTACTGCCACAGCCTTCAGGTCAAAGGGGAGGGCACGGCGCAAAAACGTAAGTGTCTTTCCGTTGATGATGCTTTCAATCATCGAAGGCAGCCCAGCAAAAACAAAGGCGATATCAAGGTCTTCGCCGATAACCTGCTGAATCGCAATGGAGAGCGTTCGGACCTCATCGAGCTCTGCGTCTTGAACCTCGTCGAGAGTGATGAGCAGGCCGTTTCCATTCTTGGATATTGTCTGTCTCATGGCGTCGCGTAGCGATGGGCCGATTCGCTCAATGTCTATGCTGCCGATGGATATGCCAGCTACGGTGGGCTCAAATCTGGCGTGCTTGGCCTGGAATTTGGGCTGCAGCTGTTCGAGAATGCGCTGGCAAAGTCCCTCGGTTGCGACCTCTTTTATGACCGTCCAGCCACGGCTTTGCGCCAAACGTGAGCACTCGTCAAGGAGGACCGTCTTGCCCGTTCCACGGACGCCGGCTATGCGCATTAGGCGCCCCGGGGCACCAGGCCCGTTGACGAGGCCCTCATTGAATTCTTCGAGCACATCTTCGCGGCCGATAATCGTGGGAGGTGTTTTACCTGCTGTGGGCTTAAAAGGATTTGTTTGCATGTGAGCCACCTTTGCTCAAGATATAGCAAGATATAGCAAGATATAGCAAGATATAGCAAGATATAGCAAAGTATAGTGAGATATAGCAACGTATAGCGCTGTTCGCGGGTTCTTACGGTGGTGCTATTTTCCGAATGCCGCGCGGATAAAGCGCTGGGCGAACAGCTTGTTGGCGACGTTGATGACATGGCCCAGGAACAGTGCCGAGATGGCGGTCGTGACGCCAAAGCCGCCCAGGTTGTACATAAAGATCAGCGACAACGCGAGCGAGGCGGCGACATGTGAGCAGTCAAACACGACTTTTACATCACCAAAGCGGCGTTTAAGCTTTTCGGCAATGACTTGCACCAAGCCGTCGGGCGCGTTGGGGACAACGCCCATGTTGACGACGAGACTTACGCCAAATGCGGTGACAGCGAGGGAGAGCAGCATGGTCGCAATCTGTGTGGGGAGTGCCGTGGGATGCAGTGGGTTGACCGCCATGAAGAGGTCGGTCAAGCCGCCAATCAGCGTTGAGAAGAACAGCTCGAGCAGGATGCGCGGCTGGAACTCGCTTCGCAAGATGGCTAATTGCGCCACGATGTAGGCGACGTAGGTTGCGGTGATCCAAAAGCCGAGCGTCTTACCAGTGAGCATGGATAGGGTTGTGGCAAAGCACGTGAGCGCGGCGACGCCCAGGCCGGATGCCGTCTGGAGACTCATACCGAGTGCCAGTACTGCAACGCCCACCAGATACATCAGCATTCTGATGACGGTATGGCGCCAGTCGATGTTCTCGCCATGCATGATGATGAGCGGTCGCATGTTGCTACCCGTCCTTTCGGTTGTGTGAAAAAGCTGACCCGGGCCGGCAAAAGAGGGTTATCGGAGGCACTGCTGCAAAAGCAGAAAAGCCGGCCCCACGGTCAGTCGTCTAGGAAGTGTCTCGCTGTGCCGGAATGGGACTAAAGGTCCAACGAGACGGGAAGAAAGCAAATGGTATTGCGTGGGCGATAAGATGCCAAGATGGTAGGGTGCGTCTTAGCATCCTATTGCCCACGCTCAACGAAATCGGTTTCGTTTGAGCCTAAGTATACGCACGGGATTTTATTTGCGAAGAGAAAAACAATAAAAAGGTGAACGTTCACCTAATCGCAACAACTCGTTGGCTGTAGTTGCGGTGGAATAGTTCCTGTTTTTGCTGCTGAAGGCCTTGAACAGGAACTATTCCACCGCAACTTATGAGGGGGCGGGGGATGCGATAGTATTGCATGGTGATATTCGACTAACCGAGGACTTATCCGAGGGCTTTATGGAACAGCACCAGCATTATCAGAGCCTGCAAGACCAGGCGTACAACGCATTGCGCTCCAAGATCATCTATGCCGAGCTCAGGCCCGGCACGCGTCTTTCGGCGATTGGTCTGGAAAAGGAGACGGGAATCGGGCGCACGCCCATTCGCGAATCCTTTGTGCGCCTGCGTGAGCAGGAGCTGGTGGAAACGCGTCCCAAAAGCGGCACCTACGTCTCTAAGATCAGCATGGAACGCGCCGAAAACGCCTGCTTTTTGCGCGAGAAGCTCGAGAGAAGCGTGCTCATTAAATGCTGCTCTGCCGCCACACCCGAGCAGAAGTGTCGGCTCGAGCAGATTCTTACCGAGTCCGAGTCGCTCGACCATGGCGAAACGCGCCGTTTCTTTGACCTGGATAACCTGTTCCATGAGACATGTTTTGAGATTGCCGGTCGTCACATGTTGTGGGATTGGATGAAGAGCATCAACACGCATTTTGAGCGATATAACTGGTTGCGTATGGTGTCGCAGGATTTGGATTGGGAGCCGATTCGTCGGCAGCATCGCCGGATTCTCGAGGCCATTAAGAGGGGCGATACCGACGCGGCGAGCTATCTGGCAGAGACACACCTGCACCTGATGCCCGAAGAGCAAGGTCCGGTTATCGCCTTGCATCCCGACTATTTTGAGCTGTCCAAAGACTCGTTCATCTAATCAATCCCCATATAAGTTGCGGTGAAATAGGGACTGTTTTGCGGCCTAGGTGGCGCAAACAGTCCCTATTTCACCGCAACTGCGTTGGGGCGTAACCGGGGCACAAAGCTGCGGCACCGCTTGGAGGAAAAGACCGGAAGCAAGGGTCCATTCCTCCAGACGGCGCCGCAGCTGTTTTGATGGCTCGGCTTTTACCGAAGTGGCTCAGTTGAGCGCGACTGCCAGCCGATTATACAAAGCGGCTCGGGGGCGTGTCGCTTCCGTCACGTTCTATCAGCATACAAGACGGTTTTGGTTCTTGTTCGTGACGGAAACGGCGCGCTTCCGAGCCGCTTTAAAAGAAAGGGGGCGAGGTCTAGGGCACGCCCCCTTTCACGATAGAGAGCTAAACCTAGCCGCGGACCTTCTTGACGACGTCCATGGCCTCGCGGGCGATCTGCTCGACCTTGGAGAAGTCGCCGTCGGCAAACAGGGCCGGCTTGACCATCCAGGTGCCACCGCAGGCGATGATGGCGGAGGAGCTCAGGTACTCCTCGACGTTGGCGGTGCTCACGCCGCCGGTAGGCATAAAGCGGTGGCCGACAAACGGAGCGGCAAGGGCCTTGATGGTGTTCAGGCCGCCATACTGGGACGCGGGGAAGAACTTGGTGACCTTGAGGCCCAGGTTCTCGGCGGCGGTGACCTCGGAGGGGGTTACGGTGCCGGGAAGGACAGGCAGGTCGATATCAATGCAGTGCTTCACGACGTCCTCGTTGTAACCCGGGGAGACGATGAACTTGGCACCGGCTGCGCGGGCCTGCTCGACCTGCTCGACGGTCAGGACAGTGCCGGCGCCAACGCACATCTCGGGCTCGGCCTCGGCCATAGCGGCGATGCACTCGGCGGCGCAGGCGGTGCGGAAGGTGACCTCGGCGGACTTCATGCCAGCTGCCATAAGGGCGTGGGCGAGCGGAGCGGCGTCCTCGACCTTGTCGAGCACAACGACCGGCACGATGCCCAGGGACTCAAGCGTGGTGTAGAACTGATCGAACATGATGTTCCTTTCGATGTGTGGCGCGCATGGGCGCGTGATTGCCAAATGTGCTGGTCAGGAGCCGATTTTGGATTGGTTATCGGAGGCACTGCTTGGGGTTCAAGCAATTCCAAAACCGGCTGCTCGACCAGTCATGTAGGGAATGCCAGGCAAAACCGGAATGGGACTGGTGGTTTTGCCCGGCCAGAGGAATCGGGGAGCGGGCCGCAGGGGTATGGGATTGGAAAGCTGCGGCCCGCGGAATGGAGACGGACTAGCGCGCGACGCGGGTGCCACCGTCGGCGGCTGATGCTACGGCTGCGATCTCGTCTGCGGTCACCAAGTTGGAGTCGCCCTTGATGGTGAGCTTGAGGATCGAAGCCGCAATCGCGTAGTTGACGGCAGCCTGCGGGTCAAAGTCGTTGATGAGGGCATGGACGAGGCCGGCGTTGAAAGCGTCGCCGGCGGCAACGCCCTCGAGCACGTGTACATCGTGAGCAGGGGAGAACCAGTGCTCGCCGCTCTCGGCGTCAAAGAGCATGCCCATCCAGATGGAGCGCTCGACGCAGGAGATGTTGCGGACGACCGAGGCGACCTTCTTGCAGCCGTACTCGGCGCAGATCTGACGGGCCATCTCGACGTAGGTGTCGCGCTCCTCGATGCCGTGGGCAAGGGAGCC
>CABSNA010000111.1 GCA_902478865.1 uncultured Collinsella sp. | reverse complement strand
ATGCCGTTGAGGTTGGTGTCCAGATGGCACATATCATCGCGCACCGTCGTGCGACCATTTAGGCCTTCCTCAATCACATGCCAACCCTCACCCAGGTCACGCTGCACCACACCGCACCAGCGCACATCCTGCGCATAGCGCACTGCGGTGCTGTCGCGCATACCCGCTGGATCATAGCCATAGGTGTTGCTGTCACCAAAGCACAGAACGTTTTTCATCTTGAGCTCCCTATTCCGTAAAAAGCCGACGGGGGCGATCCCTCCCGTCGGCTTGGCATATCACATCGCACGCACCGCTTACAGGTACTTGCGCCAGTCGTCCTCGTCCTCATCGTCCTCGGCTGCTGCCCGGGCCTGCTCGGCGGCACGAGCGGCTGCGGCGCGGGCGGCAACCTGGGCATAGGACTCCTCGTTGCGCTCGGGGAAGTTTGCCAGCACGTGCTCGAACTTGGCAAAATCCTCATCCCAGCGCGTAGAAGGCACGGCAAAGAAGACTTGCTTGACCTTAAAGTCGCCCGACGCGAGCTCCTTGCGGAAGAGCTCGGCCACGGCCTCGGCGTCAAAGCCGTTGTTGTCGCAGCCCCAAGCGCCCAGCACGAGCTTCTCGCGACCCAGCTCGTCGCAGATGGCAAGCACAAAGCGAATGCGGTCGCGCAGGGCATCCAGCAGAGCATCGTCGCTCACGCGATACTCCTGGCGGGCGCGCTTAACGTTGGGCGCGGCGGCCACGATCACGTCGGCGTATGCATGCACGTGGTTGCGGTCGAAGCGCACCGCAGGCACCACTAGGGCGCGGTTACGATAGAGCTCGCAGTTGATGTTGCGGCGACGGTTCTCGCCGTACCATTTGCGCTGCTTATCGAGAACGTTGTACAGATACGAATCGGCGCACAGTGTGGCCTCCTGGCCCAGATAACCCTGAATATAGCCACCGCCCGGGTTGGTGAACGAGGCAAAGGCGAGCACGGCCATGTCGCAGAACTGCGCATAGCCACGACCGTTGTCCAAGATGGCCTGCGTGGCGGAGGCATCGAGCACGGTGACCTCAGGCAGGGACGCAGCAGGCTCCTCAGCAGGCGCGGACTCAGCTTCGGCGATTTCCTCGGCAGGCTCCTCGACGGGCTCAGGAGCTGCCTCGACCTCGGCAGCCTCCGCGCCCTCGACGTCCTCGGCAACCTGTTCTTCGGTGGCCACAGCACTCTGAACCTTGGCCTTCATCGCCGCGACAAAGCCGGCAGGCATACCGTCAAACTCGCGAACACCGGCAAGCGAACGCTCGATATCCTTGGCGCACGCTTCGGACACAGTTGCCACGTGACGCTCGGCGGCCTTGGCACGGGCCTCGCGCTTGGGATTGGGCTGACCCGCTCGGTTGGACCTGCGGTTACGGTTCCTGTTGTCGACGTCTGCCATACGTGGCCACCTTTCCTGTCGCTGCCGCTATCGGCTTTTTCCCATCCATGATACCCCGCCGCGCACAAAAAAGACGGCCCCGAAGGACCGCCTTTCGCATCGTTTTACCGTGTCCGGCAGGAAGCGTCGCAATGCCGCGCTTTAATCGCGACGGCCGAGGATGTTCAAAATGCGCAAAAACACGTTGATAATATCCACGAACAGGTTAGAGGCCATAAGCACGGCATTGGGCAGTGTGGGCGGCACCGTCGTGGCAACATAGGTGTCATAGCCAATAAACCCGGCGAACACCACGATCACGATCAGGTCGGTGATGGTCTGCGAGACGCCCATGAACATCAGCACGATCTCAACCAGAATAGTTGCGAGCAGAATGCCAAAACCGATGCCATATACGCGCTGGAAAAACTTGGGGAACGTCACGCCCAAGGCGCCAAAGACAAAGGTGATGGCGGCCGTGGCGATAAAGGCAGTGTTGATGGTGGGCAGGTCGTAGTTGGCAAGGCCAAACGACGCGGTCAGGCCAAAGGTACTCGCAAAGATTACGTAGCCCACAAGGGACAGGCCCACGGACTGCTTGCTGGCGGCGGCCGACATCATGACCATGCCGACGATGGTCAAAATAAACGAGCCAAAGACCAGCGGCAGGGCGGCGCCGCTCATCATCATGCGCGCAAACGACATGGTGCTCGTAAAGTAGGCACCGGCGCCCATGGCGCAAAAGCCCAAGAAGATCAGGGCAGACATGGCGAGATTGTACGCGCGCGGCGACATCTCCTTGGCGCGGCTTGCGCCGCTCTCGACGGGGCCGTTCTGATAGCCCTGGATATCGTTCATAGGTTCGTCCTTTCAAAAGCGCCGCGACAGCGCAGTAGCTGACAAGATTCCTGTCATTGTACCCGAATGCCGTACGTCCTTACCTACGGCGCTCGCCCTCAAGCGTACGATCAAAGGCCCAGACCCACCAACGCATCACGTGTGCCTGCGAGCCGTCTGCCCGCTCGCGCGTCTGGTCCTCCAGATACAACTCGGTCGCGTGCCCGCCAAAACGCACCTTATAGGTTGCCGTACGGATGCCGTGGACCATCAGGCCAAACCCGGTGGTCGAGATAATTTCGTCGATCGTAAAACAACGGCCGTCGACCCAGCAGACGGTGACCGGCACGACCTGTCCGCCCGCGAGGATGCGGGCCACGACGTCCACATACTGCTTGTGCACGCGCCGAGTTTTGCCGTCTGTCTGTCGATATTCCATGCCTCCTATTATCGAACGCATGTTTGCATGTTGTAAAGCGAACAGACTGTGGTTTTGGAGTGTCGTAGTAATCGCACGTGTCCGTATGGCGTGTTAGCAAAAAGAACACCCGCGGTCAACAGGGCTAATATTCAATTTTAGTGCCAAAAAGTTCACTTCTCCCATCAGAACTCGGTAAAGAGACCCGCAGGAGGTGATACGATTTATCATGTTTTTGTAACGTGTCTGCAAACTTCGAGAAAGCCCATATATGGACGTAACGTTCTCAACCTTCCTCGGCCAAATTGTGTCGAACCCAGTCCTTGCCGTCACCGTGATCCTCGCGTTGGGCGCCATCTTCGTCAATGGATGGACCGACGCGCCCAACGCCATCGCGACCTGCGTCACTACGCGTTGCATGCCCGCCCGCGCCGCCATTCTCATGAGCGCCGCATTCAACTTCCTCGGCGTGCTCATCATGACGCACTTTAACGCGAGCGTCGCCAACACCATCTCACATATCGTCGACTTTGGCGGAAACAGCACCATGGCGCTCGCCTGCCTATGCGCGGCGCTGTTCTCCATCGTCGTCTACGGCGCCACAGCGTCGCGTTTTGGCATCCCCACCTCGCAAAGCCACAGCCTTATCGCCGGCCTGACCGGTGCCGCCATCGCCCTCGGCGGTGCGAGCAGCGTCAACGTCCACGAGTGGATGAAGGTCATCTACGGCCTGGCGCTCTCCATAGGCCTGGGCTTTGTCATGGGCTGGGTCCTGTGCAAGCTCGTCTCGATCCTTTTCGCCGCCGCCAACAGGCGACGTGCCAATGTCTTCTTTAAATACGCTCAGATCGCGAGCGCTGCGGCCATGAGCTTTATGCACGGCGCGCAGGATGGACAGAAGTTCATCGGCGTGCTCTTTTTAGGCGTGGCCTTTGCCAGCGGCCAGACGAGCGTCGGCGATGCAGGCATCCCCATCTGGATTATGCTGCTGTGCTCGGCCACCATGGGTATCGGCACCAGCGTGGGCGGCGAGCGCATCATCAAGTCCGTCGGCCAGAGCATGGTTAAGCTCGAGAAGTATCAGGGCTTCTCCGCCGACCTCGCGGGCGCCGCGAACCTGCTACTTGCCACCCTTACCGGCATCCCCGTGTCCTCCACGCACATCAAAACCTGCGCCATTATGGGTGTCGGTGCCGTCAAGCGCCTTTCGGCCATCAACTTCGGCGTCGTCAAGGACATGATGTTCACCTGGTTCTTCACCTTCCCCGCCTGCGGACTCATCAGCTTTGTCATGGCCAAGCTGTTCATGATGTTCCTCTAGTCAAACCGAACGTCCATCCGGACTGCATTACCTCGCCCACCCGTCTTCGCCTCGAAAGGACCCACCCATGGCAAAGAAACCCGATTCGTTCTACTTTGACAACTACGTCGCCTGCGCCGACCTTGCTGTCCAGGCCGCAGAGTTGCTCATCAAGATTTTTGAGAACTTTGATCCCGCGCAGATCCACGACATGCTCGAGGAGATGCATGCGATTGAGCATGCGGCAGACAAGAAGCACCACGAGCTCGAAGACGCCCTGCTCACCGCCTTTATCACCCCGCTCGAGCGCGAGGATCTGGATCTGATGAGCTGCGCGCTCGACACCGTGCTCGACCGTATTGAGGGCGTCGTGCAGCGCGTCTACTTCACCAACATTCAGAGCATCCATCCCGACGCCATCGTCATCGCCCACAAGGTGACTGACGCCTGCCGCGCCATGAAAGACCTGATGGTCGAGCTTCCCAACTACCGCAAGTCCAAAACGCTGCGCGAGCTGGTCATCCAGATCAACACCATCGAGTCCGAGGCCGACGAGCTCTACATCAACGCCATGCGCAACCTGCACGTTAACGGCAAGGATCCGCTCGAGGTCATCGCTTGGCGTGACGTCTACGCCTTCCTGGAGTACTGCGCCGACTGCTGCGAGAATGTGGCCGATGTTGTGGATTCGATTGTCATGAAGAACAGTTAATTGGGGGTACGTGTCCCACCGGTCGCGGGCCCGACCACTGATAACCTTTTTCACTCCGGCTGCAAGTAGAGTCGTTCAAAAGGTTATCAGTGGTCGGGCCCGCTCCCTTACGTACCACCATTGGGAACTTTGGCTGATACTTTGAAAGCGATGGGGCTTTTGTTGGCAGGGCCTTGGGGCCTGATTGGGAACTTTGGGACCGCCTTAAACGTTTGGCTGGATGGGGCTTTGGGTACCCTTTGGTTTATTTGGATTGATTCGTTGAATTTGGAGGGCTTGGTTGTGAGTTATTTGGATTTGGCTCGTTCTCGGTATTCTTGTCGTTTGTTTGAAGACCGTCCTGTTGAGCAGTCGGTGGTGGAT
>CABSNA010000110.1 GCA_902478865.1 uncultured Collinsella sp. | reverse complement strand
GCATGCAGGACCGTATCTTTGATATCGAGATTCCTATGGAGCGCGTCACCGAGATCAAAGAGGGTGGCAAGCGCGAGACCAAGGATTCCAAGATCTTCCCGGGTTATGTCCTGGTCCGCATGGAGATGGATGACGATGCTTGGACGTGTGTTCGCAACACGCCCGGCGTCACCGGTTTCCTAGGCGGCAACGGCAAGCCCGCTCCGCTTTCCCGTGACGAGTACAACAAGATGACTCGTCGTCCCGGTAAGGGCGATTCGCCCAAGCGCACCTCAGTTGATATTCAGGTCGGCACGTCCGTCCGCGTCACCGATGGCCCGCTTACCGACTTTGATGGCAAGGTCTCCGAGGTTAACACCGAGGCTGGCAAGCTCAAGGTCACGCTGATGATCTTTGGCCGCGAGACGCCGGTCGAGCTCGACTTTAACCAGGTCGCTGTCATCGCTTAAGTTTTCGTCCGTTCGCGCGAGCGTGCTTCTTCTGTGACTGCTCATCTCAGGAGTGCTTCTAACACGTGCGTGCTTACGATATAGCAAGTACTTCACACTCGTGATTCGAAAGGAATGACCATGGCTGAGAAGAAGGTTGCCAACGTCATTAAGCTCCAGATTCCTGCTGGTGCAGCTAACCCCGCTCCTCCCGTCGGCCCCGCCCTGGGCGCTGCTGGCGTGAACATCATGCAGTTCTGTCAGGCCTTTAACGCCGAGACGCAGGACAAGAAGGGCGACATCATCCCCGTTGAGATCTCTGTCTACGAGGACAAGTCCTTCTCCTTCATCACCAAGACCCCGCCGGCGGCTCACCTCATCAAGAAGGAGCTTAACCTTAAGTCTGGTTCCGCTAAGCCCCAGGCCGACAAGGTTGGTCAGCTCTCCCAGGAGCAGCTCACCAAGATCGCCGAGATCAAGATGCCGGACCTCAATGCCAACGACATTGACGCCGCCAAGAAGATCATCGCCGGTACCGCCCGTTCCATGGGCGTCACCATCGCTGAGTAGCGATTTCTTATGGTAACGACGGGTGCTCCGACCGGGGCGCCCGTTAAATGTGTGCAATAGGGCACACGATACGATGTGGGAGGGCTCACGCCCGTTTAACCACAGGAGGTAATGCACATGGCTAAGCATGGTAAGAGCTATAACGCCGCTGCCGAGAAGATCGACCGCGCCACGCTCTACACCCCCCTTCAGGCTGCCAAGCTCATCAAGGAGCTCGACACCGCCAAGTTCGACGAGACCGTCGAGGCCCACTTCCGTCTGGGCATCGATACTCGTAAGGCTGACCAGAACATCCGTGGCTCCATCTCCCTGCCCCACGGCACCGGCAAGACCGTTCGTGTTGCCGTCTTCGCCGAGGGCGAGAAGGCCCGCGAGGCCGAGGCCGCCGGCGCCGACATCATCGGTTCTGACGAGCTCGTCGCCCAGATCCAGAAGGGCGAGATCAACTTCGACGCCGCTATCGCTACGCCGAACATGATGGCCAAGGTTGGCCGCATCGGTAAGATCCTTGGTCCCCGTGGCCTCATGCCGAACCCCAAGCTCGGCACCGTGACCATGGACGTCGCCAAGATGGTTTCCGAGCTCAAGGCTGGCCGCGTTGAGTACCGCGCCGACCGTTACGGCATCTGCCACGTGCCCCTGGGCAAGAAGTCCTTCTCTGAGCAGCAGCTCGTCGAGAACTACGCTGCCCTGTACACCGAGATCCTGCGCGTCAAGCCCTCTTCTGCTAAGGGCAAGTACGTCAAGTCCATCTCCGTGTCTTCCACCATGGGCCCTGGCGTCAAGGTCGATCCCGCTGTCCAGCGCGACTTCCTGGCTGAGTAACTTTTAGTTACTGCCTGAGCAAAGCAAGCATTGCTAAAGAAACCCGGTTCAGCCCTGCGCAGGACCGGGTTTCTTGCTATCGCGTCAAAACCACCACAAAGGTGCCTGTCCCCTTTGTGGTGGTTACCAGGGGGTTCTGGCGGTAGAGGACTCGATGGCCTCGTGGCGTTTGAGCTCGCGGCGCATGGTTTGCGAGTTGAGCCAGGCTGCCTGCCAGCCACGGATGGGGTAGCGCGTCTGGTCGAGCTCAAACTGCGTATAGCCGCAGGCGTTGATGATCGTCGTTCCACACACATGCTGCCGTTCGCGCTGAAAATCGTTACCGTAGCTTCGATGTACATGCCCATGCACCATGTAGTCGGCCCCCCAGGACTCAAGCGCCGTGTTAAAGCACTCAAACCCTCGATGCGGCAGATCGTCCAGATCACCCATACCGGCGGCGGGTGCATGGGTAAGCAGAATGTCGCACCCGCCGACCATCCTAACCTTACGCGACAGCTTGCGCATGCGCTTGGACATCTCGCGTTCGGTGTACATGTTGGCGCCGTCGCGATAACGCATGGACCCGCCAAGGCCCGCAATGCGAATCCCTCGGTACGTGTACACGCTGTCTTCCACGCAGATACATCCGCCCGGTGCATGACGTGCGTAGCGGTCATCGTGATTGCCGCGCACGTAGATGAGCGGTTTGTTGATGACGGTGACCAAAAACTCAAGATAGTCCGGGTCCAGATCGCCGGCAGACAGAATCAGGTCGACACCCTCAAAGCGCTCCTTGCGAAAGCACTCCCAAAGGCATCGTTCTTCGGTATCTGCTATGGCAAGGATCTTCATAGGGCGGTAACTCCCGGCTCATCGTCGAGCTGCGGAATGGTGCCTACCACGTTGTCCGCCAGCCAATTCATCTCGACAATCTGCGCGCTCGGCAGTGGGGGAAAGCCCTCGATCTGCACCACGCCGTCTTGGCTATGAAGCTCGCCGCCAAATGGATTGATGGAGCCCTCGACGATGCCATTGCGGAGCAGCTGCACCAGTTTGCGCGTCTGATAGGGCAGGCCCGGAGCGTAGCGAATGTCGATGACGCCTGAGCTCATGCCATACCAGTAGTTGACGGCGCGAACCTGGCTGTCGTCACTGGTCTCATCCCAGGTGCCATGCAGCAGGCTTCGCACGATAAGCTCGTAGTATCGGCCCCAGTTCCAGACCGGCATGGCGATGCCGACGACCTTGCCATCGACCAGGCGGTGGAGTCCGTAGGCCGTAGGGTCTACGAGCGACTTTGACATGTCAGCGCCGGTCATGACGCTCACGCCTTCGCGGCACATGGCCTCGGCAAGGCCTCCGGCGGGCACATCGCCCCAGGTCAGGATAATTTGCGCGCGGGGGTCGAGCAGCGAGGCGCCAATCGCAAAGGCGTTGATCTCGCTAAGCGCGCCCGAGGCGAAGACCGACGCGTGGTAGCCGATACGGTGGTTGTCCGCCATACTGGCGGCAAGGGCGCCCAGGAGGAACTTGGCCTCGTACATCTTGCCAAAGTACGAACGGACGCTTTGGTGGGGAAGGCCGATAGAGCAGTTAAGGAACCGCACCTGTGGATACTCAACGGCAGCTCTGAGCGCGTATTCCATCAGGCGGTGCGAGGTCGAGAAGATGACGTTAGCTCCATGTTTGACAGCCGTTTCCACGGCGGCGTAGAACACGTCCGGATTGTGACAGTCCTCGAACGCCTCGGTGCGCACGATACCGCCAAAATGCTCATCGAGATACTGACGCCCTTGGTCGTGCAGGCTGTCCCAGCTCGACGTCGCACAGGGGAACTCATGGATAAAGGCGATGCGCAGGGGGCTGGCCGCCGAGTAGACGGTCTTGCCCATAAAGAAGTTGAGCACGCCGGAGGTGGACTTGGCGGGCGCCTCTTCCTCATCGACACTCGGTGCCTCGACAAGATCGACCTTCTCCTCATCACTTTTGCCGGCAATGACCAGCTCGCGCCAGATCTTGCACAGGCGGTTTACGACGATATCCGTCGGCGTATCCAGCAGGCGGTCCTGGTTGTACACGTTGAGGTAGACGAGCATGGCGTCGGCGGTCGTAATGTCCAGGTGATCGCCGCCTGCGCGAAGGTAGGCACGCTTAAACAGCAGGAAGGTGTGGCGCAGGTAGTCGACCTTTTTCTGCGGCCATTTTTCGATAAGGTTCTGACCGAGCATCTTGGCGAGCGTTTCGTAGCTTCCCTCACGCGAGAACTCGATCTCGTATAGGGGGCAGACGCGCCAAAACGCGCAGAACTCGCCATAGAGGCGGCTTTCGACGGAATCCCATTTTCCGGGGTAGAGGCGGGTGACCTTGGCCGAAACCGTCGGGGCGTCCAGGAATTTGAGGACGCTGACGCGCTTGTTGCCCTCTTGGACGTAGAACCGATGCATGAACTCGGTGACGATGATGGGGTCGCGATAGCCCTCGGTCACCTGGATGTCGTAGAGGTTGGACCACTTGCGGGCGAACTCGGTGCTAAATGGCAACAGGGGCATAAAGTTGCACGAAAAGGCAGACTGACGGCCCTTGGTAACCGTGCCGACGACCATTTCGAGCGGAATATCCCGCAGGCCGACGCTCTCTCGCTGACCTAAGGGGAGCTGGGCAACCAAGCTGTCGAGGTCCGTAAGGTACGGGTGCTCGCTTTGGCTGATGGCGCGACGGCGCCCCTGTTCGCCGCGCTTGCGTGCTTGACGATAGGCCTCTTCCATGGTGTCTACTCCCTTAGTCGTTTAAACAACGATATGAACCATGGTACCACGATGCGAAACTACCACAAAGGTGCCTGTCCCCTTTGTGGTAGTTTAGGCGATGATGGGGGCGATGGCACGAATGCAGGCGTCGGTTGCTGTGAAGGTGGTGCTATCGTCGCTGACGATAAAGATGATTTTGCCCTTGACGCCAAAGTCGCCGATCTCGCTAAAGAGCACGTACGGCTCCTTGTCAAAGCCAGAGATGGGAAGCACCGCGGCCTTGGTGGCGTCGGTAAGCTCATCTGCCAGCGCGTCCAGCGAGGCCCACTTAGACGTGTCCTTTACGGCAACGGGCACGGCCACGCGCCCAAAGGGCATCAGATGCACGAGCGTGTTCTTGGAGATGTTGGAGTTGGGCACAATGATGGTCTGCCCGCAGGCATCCTCGATGGTCGTGTGGCGCCAGGTGATGTCTT
>CABSNA010000109.1 GCA_902478865.1 uncultured Collinsella sp. | reverse complement strand
AGATGTGTATAAGAGACAGCCCTTGAGATCCCGGCTGTCCTTTCGGTTGCCAACAGCTGCACCGCACTGCGCAACGGCATGACCGTTGTCGTCGACGGTGGCAAGGGTGTCGTCGAGGCCGATCCCGACGAGGAGACCCTCGCCGCCTACACCGCCAAGGCCGAGGCTTTCGCTGCCGAGAAGGCGGCTCTCGAGGCCTTCCGCGGCAAGCCTTCTGTGACTGCCGACGGCATCAAGAAGATCATCGCCTGCAACATCGGTAACCCCGATGACGTGCCCAACGCGCTCGATCACGACGCCGAGGCCATCGGTCTGTTCCGCTCCGAGTTCCTGTTCATGGACTCCGCTGAGCTTCCTTCCGAGGAGGAGCAGTTCAACGCCTACCGTAAGGTCGCCAGCGCGCTCAAGGGTGCTCCGGTCATCATCCGCACGCTCGATGTGGGTGGCGACAAGGAGATTCCGTATCTGCATATGGTCAAGGAAGACAACCCCTTCATGGGCTTCCGCGCCGTGCGTTACTGCCTGGCCAATCCCGACCAGTACAAGGTCCAGCTCCGCGCTCTGCTGCGCGCTAGCGCCTTCGGTGACGTCAAGATCATGATCCCACTCGTCACCTGCGTCGAGGAGGTCTTGGCTGTCAAGGAGCTCGTCGAGCAGTGCAAGGCCGAGCTGACCGAAGAGGGTCGCAAGTTCAACGAGAACATCGAGGTCGGCATCATGGTCGAGACGCCCGCCGCTTCGCTGCTCGCAGACCGTCTTGCCGAGGTCGCCGACTTCTTCTCCATCGGCACCAACGACCTGATCGGCTACACCATGTGCGCCGACCGTGGTAACGACACCATCTCCAACCTGTACCAGGTTTACTATCCCGCCGTGCTCCGCTCGCTCAAGAACATCATCGAGAGCGGCGTGAAGGCCGGCATCATGGTCGGTATGTGCGGCGAGGCCGCTGCCGATCCGCTGCTCGAGCCGCTGCTGATCAGCTGGGGCCTGGAGGAGTTCTCGATGAGCGCTCCGTCGATCCTGCGCGCCCGCAAGACCATCAGCCAGTGGACCAAGGCCGAGTGCGACGAGCTCGCCGAGAAGGCACTCGCCTGCAACACCGCCGCCGAGGTCAAGGCACTGCTCGAGTCCGCAGCTCGCTAATTTGGTATCAGAGGTAACCGCGTGGTTGGAATGGGCCGGCCACGCGGCCCTCACATATACAGGGGGTACTGTAAATGTTCTACACGCTAACCGCTAACCCGGCTGTCGACATGACGGTTTCGAGCTCTCCGCTCGAGCCCGACGAGAACGTCCGCACCGGCTCGGCCAGCTACACGGCTAACGGCAAGGGCCTCGACGTGTCCTTCGCCTTTAAGAAGATGGGCGTCGACACCGTCGCGCTCGGCTTCTTCGCTGGCTTCACGGGCAAGTTCATCGTCGAGGAGGTCATGAACCTGGGTTGCCTCTGCCGCCCGGTCTGGACCGACGGTATCACGCGCATTAACACCTACGTCAACGATGGCCAGCACGAGTACGGCATCCTGAACCCGGGTGCTCCTATTACGCCGCAGCACCAGGAGGAGCTCTACAACATCCTGGACACCGCGGGCGATCTCGAGTGCCTGATCGTTTCCGGCTCCGTGCCTCCCAAAGCTACGCCCGACTTCCTGGCTCAGGTCATGGAGCACGCTCAGGCTCGTGGCGCCGACGTCGTCCTGGACCTGTCCTCCGACAAGCTCAAGGAGCTCGCTCACAAGAAGCCGCTGCTCATCAAGCCGAACCATCACGAGATGAAGGCCATCTTCGGCGTGCCGGTCGACACCGACGACGAGGTCCGCGTTGCCATGAAGATGGCTCACGACGCTGGCGTTCAGAACGTGCTGCTCACCCGTGGTAGCCGCGGCGACGCTTACTTCTCCAACGGCGAGGATATTTGGTACGCCAAGCGTGAGTTCAACATCAAGCTGGTTTCTTCTGTCTGCGCCGGCGACTGCACCCTCGCTGCGTTCCTGCACAAGTGGTACAGGGATCGCGACAACGTCGAGGAGGCCATGAAGCTCGCTATGGCCACCGGCGCCAACGTTGCCGAGTCCGTCGGCATCGGCGACTTCGGTCACGTCGACGAGTACAGCAAGCGCGTTGCTGTCCGCAAGCTCGATCGTCAGTAATCGAAACGCGACATATTCGTGCGCATGCGGCGCCCCGGTTTCGGCTGGGGCGCCTTTTTTGTTCCGTTATTGGAGAGAGATGCTCTGCCGTACTTCATCGATTCCACACCGTTCACCGAGTTGTCCTAGCCTTTTACCGTTGGGTGGAATATACTTTCATTAACACGTTACTTCGTGAAAGGAACATTCATGATTTACACGCTCACTGCAAATCCCGCCATTGACTACAACATCGCCTGCGACGGCCTTGCTGCCAACACCGTCACGCGTACCCGTAACGCCGTCTACACGCCCAACGGCAAGGGTCTCAACGTCTCGTTCACCCTCGATCACTACGGTGTCGACACCACGATCCTGGGCTTTTTCGCCGGCTTCTCGGGCGAGTTTATCGTTAAGGGCGCCGAGGCCCTGGGCGTGCCCGTCAAGCCCGTTTGGACCGACGGCATCACGCGCGTCAACGTGTTCCTCAATGCCGGACCCGACACCGAGTACAACATGGTCAACGCCGGTGCCGCCATCAACGAGGCCAACGAGCAGGAGATGTTTGAGCTCATCGATTCGCTCGATGACATGACCTGCCTGGTCATCAGCGGCTCGCTGCCTCCCAACACTTCCGAGGGCTTCTTGGCCGAGGTCCTGCGCCGCGTCAAGGCCAAGGGGGCCGAGTTCGTCCTCGACATCTCGAGCCATCAGCTGGCAGACCTCATTGCCATGGAGCCGCTGCTGATCAAGCCCAATGACGACGAGCTGCTCGACATCTTTGGCATTAAGGTGAGCGGTGGCGACGATGAGTCCGTCAAGGGCGCTATGGCCGAGCTGCACGCTAAGGGCGCCAAGAACGTGCTGCTGACCCTCGGTGGCGCCGGTGCGTACTTCTCCAACGGCGAGCACATCTGGTTTGCCAATCGCACCTTCGACGTCAAGCTGCTGTCGACGGTGTGCGCCGGCGATTCCTCGCTCGCTGCCTTCCTGTCCGTATGGCACGACGCTCCCGAGCGCGTCGAGGATGCCCTCCGTCTGTCGATGGCCACCGGCGCCAACGTGGTCGAGTGCCCGGGCCTGGGCGACTTTGCCAAGGTGGACGAATATAAGAAGCACATCGAGGTTCGTCAGGTCTGCTAGCCGCATCGAAAAATCGCTGCCGAACACCCGCTTTGGATCTCCGAGGCGGGTGTTTTTTGCTCGCTGAACGCATATGGCGTCTGCTGTCTCGTTTTATGGAATTGACGACGCGATTGCGTGTGCGCGCTTTCTCGTTTCTTGTTAGACTTCTTGAGAACCATCGATTAACGCTCACAAGTGCAGGAGGCCATAGGCATGTGCAATGTTTCGCTCAACGGTAATCAACCGTCCGATGCGTCCCTGTGCGTCCTACGCGCGCTTGAGGCGGCTGGTCTTGAGGCTTGGTACGTGGGCGGTTGGGTGCGCGACGCCCTGATGGGGTGCCCCAGCCACGATGTTGATATGTGCTGTAGCGGCCTGTGGCAGGAGTCCAAGGCGGCGCTCGAGGCCGCCGGCATCGCGGTTGTGGAGTCTGGCATTAAATTTGGCGGAATCACGGCTATTTCCGATGGCGAGCGTATCGAGGTCACCACGTACCGTTTGGATGGCTTTTACACCGATGGTCGCCATCCCCAGAGTGTGGAGCGTGCCGCCTCGCTCGAGGACGATCTGGCGCGCCGCGACTTTACCGTCAACGCCATGGCCTGGCATCCCGAGCGCGGGCTTGTCGACCGCTACGACGGCCAGGGTGACTTGGAGCGCAAGCTGATTCGCGCTGTCGGCGATCCCAAGCGTCGCTTTAACGAGGACGCCCTGCGCATGTTGCGTGCGGTGCGCTTTGCCTGCCGCCTGGACTTTATGATTGAGCCCGAGACTAAGCGAGCGCTTGCCGAGTGCGCGCCGCTGCTCGACGCCGTGGCGCGCGAGCGTGTGGGTATTGAGCTCGAGGGCATTCTTTCGACCGGTCATGGGGGAGACGCGATGCTGCGCTACCCCGAGCTCATCTGCGCCGCCGTGCCCGAGTTGGCAGCGGGTCGCGGGTTTGATCAGCGCAGTGTCTATCATGCGTTTAACGTCTACGAGCATATCGCCCGTGTGCTTACGGTGGCGGGGGAGCTCGCGCTGTGTGACGGCGTCGCGCCCTCGTCGAGCCTTATGTGGGCGGCGTTTTTGCACGATGTGTCCAAGCCCGAGTGTTTCACGGTCGATCACGCCGGCAGCGGACACTTCTACGGTCATCCCGAGCTCGGCGCCAAGAAAGCGCGCGTCATTATGGATCGCCTGGCGCTCTCGCACGACCTGGTGCGCGACGTGTGCCTGCTCATCAAATATCACGACAAGCCGCTGCGCCCCGAGCGCTCCTGCCTGCTCAATATGATGCGCGCGCTTTCGGGCGAGGGCGTCGACACGCCGCGTTTGATGGACGAGCTCATGGATCTTAAGCGTGCCGACACGCTCGGCAAGGCCCCGTCGTGCTTCTATTACGTTGAGACGATTGAGGAGATGCGCGCGATGGCGCACGACCTGCTGAAGGCGGGGGAGCCCTATACGCTCAAGATGCTCGCCATCAACGGCGGCGACCTGATCCGTGCCGGAGTCAAGCCCGGGCCGGAACTGGGGCAGCTACTCAACTCCGCCCTCGACGCCGTGATCGAAGACAACATCCCCAACGAGCGCGAAGCTCTTTTGGTCCATCTCAACTTGAATTAGCTACCCAGTTTACCTGTGTGTTCCATAACCTGCCGACAATTTTTCGGCAATTTGGAATTTCTTCTTGCGCTGACGTTTTTTGTCCCGTAATATATTTCCTCGCAGCACGGCAGTGCAGATGTCATGTGGCCCGTTCGTCTAGCGGTTTAGGACGCCGCCCTCTCAAGGCGGAGATCACCAG
>CABSNA010000108.1 GCA_902478865.1 uncultured Collinsella sp. | reverse complement strand
ATAAGAGACAGTTATTGCGCTGCTTGCGATCGCGCTGGCGGTTGCGACGATCGTTATTACGGTCGTCCTTGCGCTCGTTGCGCTCGTCGTTGCGCTTGTGCTGGCGACGGTTGGGGCGAGCGCCGTCTTCGGCCTCGGCGGGCGCGGCGCCATCGGTTGCGGCGGCATCGGCGTTAGCCGCAGTATCATCGCTGGCCTCGGCCTTGGAATCGCCCTGCAGCTCGGCCTCGGCCTGCTGCTCGGACGCCTTGGCCTTAGCGGACTTCTTACGACCGCGCTTGGGCTTCTCGGACGCAGGCTGTTCGACGTCCTGGGGCTCGGCGACATCAGTCGATGCATCGACGGTCGTCTCGGCGGAATCCTCGGACGCACCCTTCTTGGCAGCCTTGGCCTTGGACGTGCGCTTAGCAGCAGTACGACGGCTGCGACCGGGACGGACATCGGCGGGCTCGGCATCGGCAGAAACGGCCTCGGAAGTCGTAGCATCCTGGACGGGCGCGTCGGCAACGGTTGCAGACTCGGCGATCGCCGCAGCATCCCGAGCGGCGGCGGCTGCGGCTGCGGCCTTCTCGGCCTCGACGAAGGCCTTGGGCTTGCGACCGCGACGGTGCGGGCGCAAAGCTGGATCGACAACGGGAACTTCGCTGGCCTCGACAGGCGCAGCGGGCTCAACAGGCGATGCGCCCTCCCCTGCCGCGGAACGGACCGAAGCCTCAGTGAGCTCGGGGGTTACCTGATCGGCAACCTGCTCGGCCTTAGCAGCCGTGCGACGGCGTGTGCGCGGTACCGGCTTCTCGGTCGGCTGGTCGGCGACAGGTGTCTCGGGCGCAGACGGAGCTGCAAGCTCGGTCAGAGCCGCGGCCTCGCGCTCGGCAGCACGACGGCGGGCGCGCACCACCTGAGCCTCGCTAATCTGCGCCAACGCACGCGCCTGCGCGACCTCATCGGAAATCGGCTCCGAGGAGTCAGCTGCAACGGTGCGCTTGACGCGCGTCGTGCGCGTGGTACGGCGCTTGGGCTTGGTGACCTCCTCGCCGTCAGCAGCAGACTTGGCCGTGCGGCGCGTACGCTTGGGCTTTGCCGGAGCAGCCTCCTCACCAGTTGCAGGCACGGCCTTCTCAGCCGCTGAAGGCGTAGGCGTCGAAGCAGCCTTAGGCGTCTCAGGAGCCGAGGCTTGCGCGGGCGCCGCGACCTGGTCCAACGCAACCGGTGCAGCGGGAGCGGCTTGCGTCGTCGTTATTTCGTTTTCTTGCTGTTGATCAGACACAGTGTTTGCTCAACTTTCTTTTCAAGCCCTGTGATCACATGCTCCCTGCATAAACCTTCAGGGCGGCTAAACAGTCTAGTTCCGTTCAAAACGACGGACATCATTGATCTGTATCGAGATGATTGCGTCATATACGCAGCGTTAGTGTAACACAACCGCCGCCACCTGCAACTTAGTCATTGAGGACGTTCTTAAACGACTAGTCAAAAGGGACAATCTTTGGTTTAACACCCACAAATCTGACTGCCTCCGCCAAAACTGTGGCGGTTTACTACGATGAATCGCTCAACCGCGATCACTCCGAAACTTGTTGAACTAAAACCGCAGGTAGATGCCTTGCACTTTTTTGCGAAAAGCCGGCGTAGTTGGAATTTCTCATTTCATCGTAGTAAACCGGCATAGTTTCGTATTTCCAGCAGTTCCAAATTCGTCAATACGTCGGCGTTTGCAAAAAGCCCGACCTCCGTGGGAGATCGGGCTTTCAAGGCTTAGTTAAACCAAGTCTGTACGGTCAAATGACCCGTAGCTTACATCTGCTCGGGCGCGGAAACGCCAACGAGGGTGAGCACCAGGGCGAGCGTCACACGGACGGCATCGCAAGCGGCCAGACGGGCACGCGAAAGCTCGGGGTCGACGGGACGGCCCTCGCTCGGCAGCACCTGACAGGCAGCGTAGAAGCTGTGGAAGTCGCCGGCGAGTTCCTCAGCAAAGTGCGTCAGACGGAACGGGGCGCGGTCGCGAGCGCAGCTGGCGATGAGGTCGGTGAGCTCGTTGAGCTTGCGCGAAAGGGCGAGCTCGGTCGGGTCGGTCAGCAGCGAGTAATCGACGTTCTCACCGATGGCCTTGGCGGCGACGGCCTTCATGCCCATCTCGTCAGCCTGCTCGGGCGTAACGTCAGCGGCACGGCGCAGGATGGAGCACACGCGGGCGTGAGCGTACTGCACGTAGTACACCGGGTTGGAGTTGTCGCGCTTCTTGACGGCCTCAATATCGAAGTCGACCATCTGGTTGGAGCTCTTGGAGATGAGGGTGTAACGGGCAGCGTCGGAGCCGACCTCGTCGACGAGCTCCTGCAGGGTCACCATGGTGCCCTTACGCTTGGACATACGGACGGGCTTGCCGTTGCGCAGCAGGTTGACGAGCTGGCCCAGCAGAACCTCAAACTTGCCGGGGTAACCCAAGGCATCGCAGACGCAGCGGACGCGCTCGATGTAGCCGTGGTGGTCGGCGCCCCAGATGTCGATGACGTGGTCGACGCGCTGGAACTTATCCCAGTGATAGGCAACGTCGGAGGCGAAGTAGGTGTACTCGCCGTCGGACTTGATCAGAACGCGGTCCTTGTCATCGCCCAGGTCGGTGGAGCGGAACCACAGGGCGCCGTCCTTGGTGTAGAGATAGCCCATCTTGTCGAGCTTCTCAAAAGCGCGGTCGACGGCGGAGGTGCCGGCGGTCTCGCCCTCGGTGTCCTTCACATACAGCGAGCGCTCGGAGAACCAACGATCGAAGTCGCAGTTAACGGCATGGCAAAGGTCGCGCATGTTGTCGACCATCTTTACATAGCCGCGCTCGCGGAAGCTCTCCATGCGCTCCTGCGGATCGGCGTTGACCCACTTATCGCCGTCGGTGCGCCAGAACTCGGCGGCCTCGTCGATGATGTAGTCGCCGCCGTAGGAGTCCTTGCCCAGGGTCTCGGCAAAGTTGTCCTGATACGGATGGGTCTCGGGATGCTCGTCGTTCTCGTCGGCAACAAAGGCGTCGCGGTCGGCGATCAGCAGCTTGTGAGCCTCGTCGATATCCACGCCCTGCTTGGCGATGATGTCGGCAAGCTGCATATAGCGCGTGCTGATGGAGTTGCCGAAGGTGTTCATCTGAGAGCCGTGGTCGTTGATGTAGAACTCACGCTGGATGTCGTAACCGGCGTGATCCATAACGCGGCAGAGCGAGTCGCCCAGCGCGGCCCAGCGGCCGTGGCCGATGTGCATGGGGCCGACGGGGTTGGCGGAAACGAACTCGACCTGGGTCTTCAGGCCACCACCGACGTTGGACTTAGCGAAGTCCATACCCTTCTCGCGAGCCTCGCCAAAGATGGCATTCTTGACGGCAACGGAGAGGTAGAAGTTGATGAAGCCGGGGCCTGCGATCTCGACCTTCTCGATCGCGGGGTCCTCGGGCATATGGGCAACGATGGCCTCGGCGATCTTGCGCGGGGCGCAGTGGGCCAGCTTGGCGGACTTCAGGGCCATGGTAGAGGTCCACTCGCCATGAGAAGTGTCAGCCGGTCGCTCGATAGCGCAATCGTCAAGTTCAAATGCGGAAAGGTCGCCGGCCTCCTGGGCCGCAGCAAGCGCAGCGCGTACCAGCTCTTCAATCTTCTCGGGCATAGATCCTCCTTGTGTTAAAGCCCCCGAGCTCTTGGTCACTCGTAGGGCAAAAGCCAGAGTTTGTAGCACTCTATCACAAGCGACGGGCACTGTCGCAGGGTAAAGCTAATAGATATTGCATATGCACAAAAATGACTACAGCTTGTATGGAGTCACTCAAAGATGCCGGTCTGCCTGCAGATTATGCAGGCGTTGAAAATGCATAAAGGTGTGAATGAGCTGCGTCTGTTATCGAATACTCTTACCTATCAGAGTTGTGTGCTTTTCCTGCATAAAGTAAGGGTTTGCGCACGTCAGCGTGTTATTCTAGACATACGTAAATTCGTATAAGTTGGAGGTAGCATGTTCTCAATCGGTCAACACGTCATTCATCCGGGCCAGGGAGTCTGCACCGTCGTCGGTTTTAGAGACGACACACCGCAGCCCATGCTGCTGCTCGAGACCAAGCAGGGACATGCGCAGACGATCCTCATGTACCCCGTGGCGCAGGCCGACCGTTTGCACGCCGCCATCTCGCAGCAAGATGCCGAGCACCTGCTGAGCCACTATGACGAGCTGGAGTGCGACACCTTTACCGAGCGCAACAGCTCGCTTGAGGAGGCGCACTTTAAGCAGCAGCTCAAGCTGGGCGCGCCCGAGACGGTCCGCGTGGCAAAGACCATGATGCACCGCATTCGCCAGGCCGAGGAAGCTGATAAAAAACCCAGCTCCTACTACATGCGCGTACTCAAGGAGGCCAAACGCCGCTCCATCGAGGAGTTCGCCGTGGCCCTTGGTGTCACCGAGGAGGCCGCCGAAGCCCGCCTAGCCCAAGCCGCCCTCAACTAACCCATCCGCGCCAAAAACCACCACAAAGGGAACAGGCACCTTTGTGGTGGTTTTCTTGTTCTAGTAGCATTCATTCTTATCGATACCCACGAGCACAAGGAGTCTCTTATGGCAGAGCCGCTTACCGCCGGAATCACCCGCGACCGCGCGTTCGAACTGCTCAATGAGCACAACAAAGACCCGTTCCATATCACGCACGGCGAGACGGTCGAGGGCACTATGCGCTACTTTGCGCGCGAGTTCGACCCCGAGAACGAGGAGTTTTGGGGCATCGTCGGTCTGCTGCACGACCTGGATTGGGAGGAGCATGAGGACGACCCCATGAACCACACCATCTATGCTGCCGAGATTCTTGAGGGCGAAGGTGCGTCTCCCGAGCTCATTCGCGCCATCCAGACGCACACGTCGGACTTCAACACCTCACTACCCAAGCCCGAGCTGCAGATGGAAAAGATCCTGTTTGCCTGCGATGAGCTCACCGGCCTGATCGGCGCTGCCGTCATCATGCGCCCGAGCAAGAGCGTTATGGACTTTACGACTAAGTCGCTCAAGAAGAAGTTCAAGGACAAACGCCTGTCTCTTATACACATCTGACGCTG
>CABSNA010000107.1 GCA_902478865.1 uncultured Collinsella sp. | reverse complement strand
CGCTCAAGTACGGCCATGGCACGTGCCACGGCTTCGGTCTGTACGGCGCCCATTAAACTGGAGCTAAGGTCGTTGCGGCCGGTGGCATCGACGAGCTTAGCCTCGCCGCCGATAAGCCCGCCGAGCGAGCGCTGCGGATTGGCGATGGGGGCCGTGGTCTCCTCGCGCATGACGTCGAGCACGCGGCGCATGGCGGCGACGGCGTGGGCCTCGCCGGTCAGACGCGCCTCGCGCACGGCCATAACGGCGCCGATATTCAGGCCGAGCTCGGCGCACGCATCGAGCAGCTGCTCGCCGTCGTCGAAGATCTCCTTTGCCGAGACACCGGGGGAGAGCGACGAGGCAGAACCGGGGAGCTCGATAAAGGTCGCGTAATCGACATTGTCGAGTTTGCGGAGCATGGGGACGACGGTGTCGTCGGGCGCGCCGTCGGTCTCAAAGACGGAGTAGGCCTGGCCGCCCACTTCGGTGCGGTAGGTGCGGCAGAAGGCGATGTTCACGTGTGCGTAGGCGAGCAGGTTCGTGAGCGCGGCGAGCACGCCGGGGACGTCGTAGTGCGCCACGAAGAGTGTGGAGTACATGCCCGAGATGTCGACGCCGACGCCGTTAATGCGGCTGATGCGCATCTTGCCGCCGCCCAGGCTCTCACCGCGGACCTGGGCCGTGGCGCCCGTGTCGTCGACCATGTCGATGTCGACGGTGTTGGGGTGGATGGAGGCGTCGTCGCCCTTGATGTCAAAGTGATATTCGAGGCCCTGCTCGTGCGCGAGGTCGAAGGCCTGCTTGATGTTCTCGTCATCGGTGTCGAGGCCCAGGATGCCCGCGACGAGCGCACGATCGGTGCCGTGGCCGCGGTAGGTGTGGGCAAAGGAGTTCCACAGGCCAAAGGTGACTTTGGTGATGCGGCCTTCCAGCAGGCTGGCGGCAACTTGTGCGCAGCGCAGGGCGCCAGCGGTGTGCGATGAGCTGGGACCGACCATGACGGGCCCCAAAATCTCGAATGCCGAGGTCGTAGCTAGTGTTTGCGGCTTGCCTGCCATATGCGCTCCTGTTCTATCCCGTCGTTCCGAGGGCTTTGGTATTTGGTCGTCTGCTCTACAGTCCTGGCTCGCACGGAGGCCACATTAAGTGGCCTCCGGCTCGTGCGGAACTCGCGATCGACCAAATACCAAAGCCCTCGGAACTTAGGATACATGGTTGGAGTGGCTGGATGTCAAAATTCATCAGCTGGGGACGTGCTGTTCATTGCGCATCGAAATATTCACACCACCGTGTAAATAAAAAGAAGTACCGGTTGGGGCCGGTACTTCTTTTGGTTCTAATGCTTTGCTGTCTGGGCTCTGTGAACCTATTTATAGGCCGCAGGCTGCCTTGAGTTCGTTGACGCGGTCGGTCTTCTCCCAGGTAAAGTCGGCGTCTTCTCGGCCGAAGTGACCGTAGGCTGCCGTCTTTTCGTAGATGGGGCGACGCAGGTCCAGATCGCGGATGATGGCGCCCGGGCGCAGGTCGAAGGTCTTCTCGACGGCCTCGACGATCTTGTCCTCGGCGACCTTTGCGGTACCGAAAGTGTCGACCATGATTGAGAGGGGCTTGGAAACGCCGATGGCGTAGGCAAGCTCGACTTCGCAGCGGTCGGCCAGACCGGCGGCGACCACGTTCTTAGCGACCCAGCGCGCGGCATACGCGGCGGAACGGTCGACCTTGGTGCAGTCCTTGCCGCTAAAGGCGCCGCCGCCGTGACGGCCATAGCCGCCATAGGTGTCGACGATGATCTTGCGGCCGGTGAGGCCCGTGTCGCCCATGGGGCCGCCTACGACAAAGCGACCGGTGGGGTTCACATAGATGTCCGCGTTGTCCCACGGCATGTTCTCAGCGGCCATGACCGGGGTGATGACGTGCTCGATGAGGTCGGCCTTGATCTTGCCCATGTCCTCGATCTCGGCGGCGTGCTGCGTGGAGATGACGATGGTCGTGACCTCGACGGGCTTGCCTTCCTCGTAGCGCACGGTGACCTGGGTCTTGCCGTCGGGACGCAGATAGGCGAGGGTACCGTCGTGACGCACGGCGGCCAGACGCTCGGCCAGGCGGCTTGCCAGGTAGTGCGGCATGGGCATGAGGGTCTTGGTCTCGTTGGAGGCATAACCGAACATCATGCCCTGGTCGCCGGCGCCGATCAGGTCGATCGGGTCGGTGGTAGCGCCGGTCTGGGTCTCAAACGACTCGTCGACGCCCTGGGCGATATCGGGGGACTGCTCGTGGATGAGGCTCATGACGCCGCAGGTATCGCAGTCAAAGCCAAACTTGGCGCGGTTGTAGCCGATGCGGCGGATGACGCCGCGGGCAATTTCCTGCACGTCAACGTATGCCTGGGTGCGGATCTCGCCGGCGACGATGACGGTGCCGGTGGTCACGAGGGTCTCGCAGGCGCAGCGGACGTTTTCCACGTTGGCGGGCACGCCGTTGGGCGCAATATAGCCCTGCTCCTGCAGCTCTATTTCTTTAGCGAGGATTGCGTCGAGGACGGCGTCGCTGATCTGGTCGGCGATCTTATCGGGATGGCCTTCGGTCACCGACTCCGACGTAAAAACAAAGGACCCGTGTTGGGGCGGGATGGAACGAAGTTCTTCTGACATGATTGTCCTTTCAAAAACGTGTCCCGGCGACCGTTACCATTCCGCCGGGCTCTGTATGCAAGGGCATATCATAGCGCGTAAATCCAACATTCACACCCTTTCCGCACCTACTCATTGGGGACAGACTTAAATTACTCATTGGGGACAGACTTAAATGATCAGCCTTGCCTAAGTGCCGACAGGTTGCCCAAAGACTGGTCATTTAAGTCTGTCCCCAATGAGTAGGTCGGTGCCCTTTGTGCGGAGGTTGCTTTGATGCTTTATACTGATGCGGTTAGACATCCATCCTGCAATCGAGGAGATTTCCATGGCATCAGACGTTCGCGTCCGCTTTGCACCCTCACCGACGGGCAAGCTGCACATCGGCGGCGCCCGCACCGCTATCTATAACTGGGCTTTCGCCCGTGCAAACGGCGGCACGTTCATCCTGCGCATCGACGACACCGACCCCACCCGCTCTACCGACGAGAACACGCAGATCATCCTGCGCGCCATGCGTTGGCTGGGCCTGGACTGGGACGAGGGCCCCGAGGTGGGCGGCGACTATGGCCCCTACGCCCAGACCGAGCGCCTGGACCTGTACAAGCAGGCCGCCCAGAAGCTTTGGGACGAGGGCAAGGCCTATCCCTGCTTCTGCACCAAGGAGCAGCTCGACGCCGACCGCAAGGCCGCGCAGGAGCGCAAGGACCCCTTCCAGGGCTATCAGCGCCGTTGCCGCAATCTTGATCCCGAGAAGGCCCGCCGTCGCATCGAGGCCGGCGAGTCCTACGTCCTTCGCATCAAGGTGCCCGAGGACCGCGGCGACGTCGTTATCCACGATGCCGTCCACGGCGAGGTGACCTTCGATGCCAAGGAGCTCGACGACTTTGTCATCTTCCGCTCCGATGGCACGCCCACGTACAACTTCGCGACTGTCGTCGACGACGCCATGATGAAGATCACCCATGTCATCCGCGGCGACGACCACCTGTCCAACACCCCGCGTCAGGTCATGGTCTACGAGGCCCTCGGCGCGCCCGTGCCCACGTTCGCCCACATCTCCATGATCTTGGGTGCCGACGGCAAAAAGCTCTCCAAGCGCCACGGCGCCACCTCGGTGGAGGAGTACCGCGACGCCGGTTACCTGTCCGACGCCTTCGTCAACTATCTGGCGCTGCTCGGCTGGTCGCTCGACGGCGAGACTACGATCATCCCGCGCGATGTCCTGGCCAGCAAGTTCTCGCTCGACCGCATCTCCAAGAACCCGGCGACCTTCGACCCCAAGAAGCTTGATTGGGTTAATGCCGAGTACATCAATGGCATGTCCGATGCTCAGTTTGCCGATGAGATCATGGTCCCCGAGCTGCACGAGGCGGGTCTTATCGAGGGTAATGTCGAGTACGGCGAGGATTGGATCGATGCGCTTGCTGCCATCGTTAAGCCGCGCACCAAGATGCCGGCCGACGCCGTGACCGTCGCCGCTCCCATCTTTGCTACGGCCGAGACGCTTGAGTATGACGAGAAGTCCGTCAACAAGGGCCTGGCCAAGGAAGGCATGGGTGCCATTCTGGATGCCGCCAAGGCCGCGCTCGAGGGCGTGGACGAGTGGACGGCTGTCAACATTGACGCCGCGCTTGAGCCGCTTCCCGAGCAGATGGACCTTAAGAAGCGCGTGGTGTTCCAGGCCGTGCGCGTCGCCGTCTGCGGCAACATGGTGAGTCCTCCGCTGGGCGAGACCATGGCGCTCGTCGGCCGCGACGACTGCCTGGCGCGCATCGACCGCGCCCGCACGATGGCGCTGTAATCGCTGCGCAAATGTATGTATCCGAGCCCCGTTCACTCAGAGCGGGGCTCTTGTTTCTGTAGACGTATGGGATAGGAGGTGCTGGGGCCATGGCCGAGCAACTTTCGCTGTTTGGTTCGCCGGAACCAAAACAGGCCCTCGAAAAGCCCGACCGCTCGGCCGAGCAGGCCAAGCCCGAGTCCGCGCCCGAGCCCGTTGCCGCCTACGCGAGCGTGGTCCTCGACATCCCGACCCGTGCGCTGTCCGAGCCATTCGCCTACGGTATCCCCCGGTCCCTTGCCAACGAGGCGCAGATCGGATCCACGGTCCTGGTCCACTTTGGTAACCGTGCTGCCGCGGGCTATATCGTCGACATTGCGCCTGAGCTGGGAGACCTGCAGGGCAACAACGCCCTCGACCTTTCGCGTATTAAGCCCGTCGAAGCCATCCTCAGCAAACCGCTCTTTACCGCCGAGGCTGCCCGTATCGCACGCTGGATGAGCCGCGAGTACGTCGCAACGCTTTCCGAGTGCCTGCGTTTGTTCTTGCCCCCGGGTGGAAGCCCGCGCGTGGTCAAGGGCGGTGACGGCGTGTGGGCCGTTGAGCGCCCCGCCGTCAAGCCTATCCAAAACCGCTGGGTCATGCTCACGCCCGAGGGTTTCGACTATACGCCTGTCTCTTATACACATCT
>CABSNA010000106.1 GCA_902478865.1 uncultured Collinsella sp. | reverse complement strand
ACGCGTAAGATCGTCGGCAGCGTCAGATGTGTATAAGAGACAGGTCCGTAACTCCATCGGCTACCCGCACCTTAACGTTAAGATCGGTGCCACGCACGCCGGTATCTCGGTGGGCGAGGATGGCGCCACGCACCAGTGCTGCGAGGATATCGCCCTGATGCGCGTCATCCCTGGCATGACCGTGATTGTTCCCGCCGACGACGTGGAGGCCCGCGCCGTGACGCGCGCCGCCTACGAGTGCGACGGTCCGGTGTACATGCGCTTCGCCCGTTTGGCCTCGCCGGTTATCAACGACCCCGAGACCTACAAGTTCGAGTTGGGTAAGGGCATTGTCATGCGCGAGGGCGCCGATGTGACCATCATCGCCTGCGGCCTGATGGTCGGCGAGGCTCTCGAGGCCGCCGAGCAGCTCGCTGCCGAGGGCATCGACGCCGAGGTCATCAACATGCACACCATCAAGCCCATCGATGCCGACCTGATCGTCAAGAGCGCCACCAAGACCGGCCACGTCGTGACCGTCGAGGAGCACTCCGTGATCGGTGGCCTGGGCAGCGCCGTTGCCGACGTCCTGTGCGAGCAGTGCCCGACGCCGCTCAAGAAGATCGGCGTCAACGACACCTTCGGTGAGTCCGGCCCGGGCGCCGAGCTCCTGCACAAGTACGGCCTGGACGCCGCCAACATCGTGGCGACCACCAAGGAGTTCTTGGCATAAGGCAAGGCGGATCTCAAGGACTGCTTCGCCAGAACTATAAAACTGTTTCGCCAGTACTATGGAAACCCGGCAGGGGCGCTCTCTTGGAGAGCGCCCCTGTTTCAGTTGCGGTGAAATAAGGACTGATTAGACCTTTTAACTGGTAAAACAGTCCCTATTTCACCGCAACTTATGAAGACGCCCCTCAAGCACGGTCCCATCAGGGAAAAGGGCACATATCGACAAAGTGCAATTCAGACCCTTCCAACTTTGTATATGCAGCACCCCAAGATAAACGCGGCGGCTCCTTAGTAGCCGCAGGCCGCGTACAAGGTTACCTCTCAAATCTTTCCGCAGGACGGAGGAGCCCCCGCCGCGCGAAGCGCGCAGCGGGGGCTCCGACATGTCCGAGGACGATTTGGAGAGTAGCCCTGTGCCCGGCCGACGGGATCCCTAAGCACGCCATGCTTCTTATGTGCAGCAAAGCTAATACTGCTAAAATACAAAGCGCTCATGTAGTTTAAACGCACGACGATAAGGAGCACCAGTGGGTAACCACTTCCGTACCTCCGGTGCGGGCGATGATGCCCCCAAGACGCAGGCAGGCGTCCAGGGCAGTCGTTTCGCCACTCCGGATTCAGAGGGCCAGTCTGTTGCTCAGGCCCCCGCTCAGCCGGCAGATCAGGCACAGCCGGCATCCGATCCCTTTGCCTACAATCCAACCAGCGATGTCGCGCTTTCCGGCACGGCGGGTTTTGAGCCCGTTCAGGCCGTGACCGCTCGCGTGGAGCAGCCTCAGGCTGGTGCCGCCACGCCGCAGCCTGCCATGGCCGGCATTCCCGACCCCTTGGCCCCTGCGACGCCGGCTCCTCAGCCTGCGCAGTCCGGTCTCTTTGCCGCTATTCCCGACCCCACGCAGCCTGCTGCCCCGGTGGTCGAGAGCGATCAGGCAGCTGAGGTCGCAAGCCTCGATAACGCGCTCAACAACCCCGATTTTACGTCGGTGTTTGCGCCCATCGATCCGCAGGCCAGCCGCAAGAAGATGGCCAAGCAGGCCGGTGTCGAGCCCGTCATCCTTATGGAGCATGTCACCAAGATCTATCCGGCACAGCCCAACAAGCCTGCACTCGACGACATCAACATCGAGATCTATCCGGGCGAGTTCGTCTTCCTGGTCGGTCACTCCGGCTCGGGTAAGACCACGCTGCTGTCGACGCTCAACCGCGACGTCAAGCCGACGAGCGGCCGCATCCTGGTTGCCGGTCAGGACCTCATGAAGATCAAGAACCGCAAGGTTCCGTTCCTGCGCCGCCAGATTGGCGCCGTGTTCCAGGACTTTAAGCTTCTGCCGCAAAAGACCGCCTACGAAAACGTGGCGTTTGCCCTGCAGTGCATCGGCAAGCCCAAGGGCGTCATTCGCAGCCAGGTGCCCGAGGTGCTGCGCCTGGTCGGTCTGGCCGATCAGATGGACTCGCTGCCCGACCAGCTTTCCGGTGGCGAGCAGCAGCGCGTTGCTGTCGCCCGCGCTATGGTCAACCGTCCGCCGCTGCTGATCTGCGACGAGCCGACGGGCAACCTCGACCCGGCGATCTCGCTGGGCATCATGAAGCTGCTCGAGCGTATTAACCGCACTGGCACCACCGTGATCGTCGCCACGCACGACCGCGAGATGGTCGATAGCATGCACCGTCGCGTGATCGCCCTCGAGGGCGGCCACGTCATCCGCGACCAGGAGAGGGGAGGTTACGGCAACTATGGCACCAACTAACGTGGGCTACTCCTTCAAAGAGGCAATCAGCCACTTCTTCCGTAACTGGACTACCTCGCTCGGCGCCGTCATCACGATCTTCCTTTCGCTGTTTATCATCGGCCTGTTCATCATGGGCTCTGCGATGCTGAACTCCGTGATCGGCACCGTCGAGGATCAGGTTGTCATCAACGCGTTCATTAGTGATGACGCCGATCAGGCCGATGTTCAGGCTTTTGAGGCCGAGCTTAAGACGTGGAATAACGTCAAGTCCGTGACCTATAAGGACAAGGACGACGCGCTGGCCGAGTATACGAGCAAGATGTCGGGCAACGCCGACGCCACCATGAGCGCGCTCGATGGCCAGAACCCGCTGCCGGCTTCCTTCGCTATTGAGATGGACGATCCGTCCAAGGTCGAGAGCACGGCAAAGAAGCTCAAGAAGGATGACGATTTCCAGAAGATCGCGGATGACGGCGACGTCAACGCGAGCGTGCTGTACGGCCAGGAGGAAGTGAGCCGCCTGTTCCAGGTGACCAACTACATCCGCATCGCCGCCGTGGTGCTCGTTGGTCTTCTGACCTTTATCGCATTCATCTTCATCAACAACACGATTCGCCTGTCCATCACGGCGCGTCGTCGTGAGATTGCGATTATGCGTCTGGTCGGCGCCAGCAACGGCTTCATTCGTGGCCCGTTTATCACCGAGGGCGTGCTGCAGGCCATTTTGGGCTCGCTGCTTTCCATCGGCGTTCTGGAGCTGCTGCGCAATCTGATGATTCCGCGTCTGCAGGAGAGCATCGGCTGGATGTCGTTTGCCCTGCCGATGCAGTATTACCTGGTGACCTATGCTGCGCTGATTCTGGTCGGCGTGATTATCGGTCTCTTTGGTTCTGCCATCGCCATGCGCCGCTACCTGCGCGTGTAGGCATGCCTGGAATTCATCCCTTCCAACGGGTCGTCTCTTATGGGGCGGCCCGTTTTTTGTCCCCTAGGGGACGGCAGGAAAGCGAATCATTTGGGTAGACTCTTTGGAGTTCGCAATCGATAGTTAGGAGGCGCCATGGGGCGCAATAACAAGCATAAGCGTGGAGCTCGCAATCAGCGCGGGCCGGTGCGCAGCGAACGCCGTCCGAGCCTGACCGGGCGCGTGCAGCTCCATGAGCATAGCGCCTACGTTGTAACCGAAAACGGCGACTACAAGGTCATGGGCCGCGGTAAGCGCGAGATCATGGATGGCGATACCGTTGCCGTGAGCATTAAGAACAGCCCGCACGGTGAGCGGCGCGCCGTGATCGAAGGCGTGGTTGAGCGCGCAGCCATAAGCGTGGTGGGCACGTACCAGACCGCCGGTCCGCTCGGTGTGATCGAGCCGCTCGATTCGCGTCTGAAGGCCGACTTCTTCATTCTGCCCGAGGATACCTCGGCGGATCGTCTGGGCGTCCACCCGGGTGATGCTGTTGTCGCACGCATTTTGACCTACCCGACGCGCCTGGAATCGGGCACCGTGACGATCGAACGCCGCATTGGCGGAGATGACGCGCCCGATTTGGGCGTTCAATATGTGATGGCGCGTTACGGCTATACCGATAGCTATCCCGAGGCCGCGCTGGCCGAGGCCGAGAGGCTTTCGCTCGATGTGTCCGCGGCGCTTAAGGACCCGCTCCGCCGCGATCTGCGCGACCGCTTTGTCATCACGATCGACCCGGTCGACGCGCGCGACTTTGACGATGCCGTTTCGTTGGAGCGCACGCCCGAGGGTGGCTACAAGCTGGGTGTGCATATCGCCGACGTTTCACACTATGTGGCTTGGGACGGGCATATCGATCTTGAGGCTCGCCATCGTACGACATCGGTGTATCTGGCCGATCGCGTGCTTCCCATGCTGCCCGAACGCCTGTCCTGTGACCTGTGCTCGCTTCGCCCTGACGAGGACCGCCTTGCGTTTACCGTCGATATCGAGCTCGATGCGCAGGGTCGCGTGCGGCATTACGATCCGTACCCCAGCGTGATTCGCTCGCGTGTGCGTATGGACTATGACGGCGCCGAGGCGCTGCTGGTGCGTGCCGGCGCGGTTGAGTATTCGGTGCTGGAGGGTGCGGCCGAGGATGTTGCGGCTGCTGAGGCCTCGCGCGAGGAAGCGCTTGAGCGCGGTCTTGCGTGCGAGGAGGCCGCCCGCGGCTACAACGTCGACCTCGGCGATTTCCTTGTCGCCGCCAACGAACTCGCCGAACTTCGCCGTCGTATCCGTCGCGCCCGCGGCTCAGTCGATTTTGACACGGCCGAGATTCGCGCTCTATTGGATGAGGACGGAGTGCCCGTGCAGATTGTGGCGCGTGAGCGTTCGTGTGCCACGTCGCTTATCGAGGAAGCCATGCTGCTCGCCAACGAGTGCGTTGCAGAGTGGCTGGCAGACCGTGATATCGAGGCCTGCTATCGCGTGCATGAGGATCCGAGCCCCGATAGCCTGCACGGTGCCGCCGTTGCGCTGGCGCAGCTAGGCATCATCGACGATCGCCGTGCTGCCGGTATTGCCCTGGGGAGCCCCGATGAGCTGCAGGCTGCAGTTGATGCTGCCGCCGGTACGGCCAACGCACCGCTCGTCAACACGCTGCTTCTGCGCAGCATGCAGCGCGCGCTGTACAAGCCG